>NZ_DJHG01000029.1:125871-153804 GCF_002432955.1 Mesotoga sp. UBA5825
GAGTCCCACCGCCTCCGCCAGAACCGGGGATTCCCCGGTTATTTTCTTAATGGCCCAAAATCAGATAATGGCCATATTGTGAGCATAGGACTCCCAATTATAGCTTCCTCTGGCACAAAACCGAAATACCTGCTGTCAAAGCTGTTGGTAGAGTTATCCCCCATCATGAATCTAAACCCTTCCGGAACAATAACCTTTACTTCTCCCGTTGCAGGATCTTGCCGAATATACTTTTCCAGACCGAGTGGTTCCAACACCGTATCGTAAAACTCCGCGTACTCAATAAGCCCCTTGTATGCCTGATACAGTCTGTAATATGGTGAAAACCTCACCGAAGGGTCATCCGGGTGAGCCAACCCAAAGAAGAACATCGGATCATAAAAGACCCCTTCCCTGACATAACGCCTTTCCTCCAGCGAAGGAGGAATGTCTCCATTAACGTACAGCTGGTAAACTGGATTAGCCGCAGTATAGTCCGGAGCCCTCTTGAGTTCAAGAACATCACCGGGCTTTCCAACCAACCGCTTCACGTATTTCACGTGGCCCCTGTATTCTGCGGGTGCGAAGAAATCCATAAACTTGTCGAAGGCCCTGAGATACTTCTGAGACTCGATGTCTACGTAAGGTGTCCAGAATACGACGATATCTCCGTAATCAGGCTGTCTGTATTCGTATGTAATCTTCTCCACAAATAACCTGGCGGGAGGATTTATGGTAGGTATCATAGAACCCGTCGGAACTAGCATAGTCTCAAAAACAAACAGACGAATTATCGTTCCAAAGACAATCGCGTAAAGAATCGCCTTTCCCCACTCCTTCACTTCGTGGAGAAAGCGCGATCCTTTTTTGTCAGAGGCCTTTTCCGACTTCTTAGCAGACACTAGGCCTCAGTCCCTTTTCTCTTTTATCTTTACCTTACCCTGCACGTCTCTAATGTAGTAGATCTTCGCTCTCCTAACTTTTCCTCTTCTCAGAACCTCAATCTTTTCAAGAGAAGGACTTGTAAATGGGAAAATCCTCTCTACTCCAACTCCTGCAGCCCCCACTCTTCTAACAGTAAACGACTTGCCCGTTCCACTGCCCCTGATGCCCATAACAATACCTTCAAAGGCCTGTATCCTTTCCTTGTTCCCTTCTCTTATTCTTACGCTTACCCGTACAGTATCGCCCGGGCCAATCTGTGGAAGATCTTCTCTCAAATGTTCGTTTTCCAGAGATCTTATGTACTGATCCATCTTAATCCCTCCTAACTTCTATTGTATCCTCGTGAATTAATCTGTCTAATATTATCGCAACCGCCGCCCTGACCGAGAGATGATTGAAATCCGAATCTGCT
Source organism: Mesotoga sp. UBA5825 (assembly GCF_002432955.1). NCBI lineage: Bacteria > Thermotogati > Thermotogota > Thermotogae > Kosmotogales > Kosmotogaceae > Mesotoga > Mesotoga sp. UBA5825. The sequence goes on from NZ_DJHG01000029.1 coordinate 127,208, forward strand.
CTCAGCGGCTCAAGCGAATAGTCGCAAGTCTTCTCAATTTCCTTGGGCAAGCCCCAACTTGTTCCAAAAAGAAGAAGATGAGGTTTCTCACTTGATATGATAACCTTCCTCATTTCCTCATAAGTTAGTCTGTCTATTCCCTTCTTGGCCGAAGTGAATATAAGAACCGGTTTCTTACCCTCAATCCTATCGATTTCTTCAATAACGTCTTCGATGTACGACGCCCTCTTAACAACAGTAAGGGCCTCACTTCTACTAGGATTGTACTCTCTTCCGAACTCCTCAAGCCAGTAATTAAGAACATTATCTACTATTTCTCTCTGCGCGGGAAGATTGCTCACTACGAAGTAGCCCTTGATGTTGTACGTTCTGCATGTTCGGGCAATATCGTGCACATCGAGATTAGTAACCGCGCTGGAAACGATATTTCCATGCCTACCCAAAACTGGGTAGTGAATTAGAGCAAGGTATATGTTATTCAGCATCTCTTTTCAGCTCCTTGAAGAGCGCAAGCAAGGCCTTCTTATCCGTCAAATCGAAATCATGCTTCAAAAAGACATCCGGTCTTCTCTCCATAGTCCTCTTCAAACTCTCGATCCTTCTGTAAATCTCTATCATCTCATGATTCCCGCTAAGGAGCTCGTCGGGCACCTTCATACCGTTCAGTTCTCTCGGTCTTGTGTAATGAGGATGATCAAGGAGTTCAGAGAAGAATGAATCGTTTATCACCGACTCCATATCCCCCACCACACCGGGCACAAATCTTGAGATAGCCTCTATCATGAGCATTGCAGGAACTTCTCCACCGCTAAGTACGAAGTCTCCCACCGAAAGCTCTTCGTCAACTACATTCATAACTCTTTCGTCTATTCCCTCATATCGACCACAGATGAAGGCAATACTTTCTAACCTACTTAGTTCCTGAGCCTTGTTATTGTCAAAGACCTTACCCTGAGGAGATGCATAGATTACGTAGGGTTTGGTTCCTTCGTCGGACAGACTCTCAACTGCCTTCAGAATTGGTTCGGCCTTCATTACTAGACCGCTTCCCCCTCCAAAAGGGTAGTCGTCGGTGGTCCTGTGACGATCCTCCGTGAAATCTCTTATATCGATGGCTCTAAAGAATATAATCTCTCTTTCTATTGCTCGCGATATGACTCCCCAGCTGAAAACCGTTTCAAAGAGCCGTGGGAAGATCGTCAAGACGTCGATTCTCATCCAGACTTAACCTCTTCAAATTCCATAGTCTTCGCAACTATAGTCTTCCCATCTACATTCAACTCGACAATGTAATCCTTTATTAGAGGTATCAGCTCTTCCTTCACGGTTAAGTCCTTCTGATCTCGAACAACAACCATAACATCGTTTGCGCCGGTGTCGATGATGTCGTTCACCATACCAATAAGTCGACCTTTTTCATCGTAGACACTGCAACCAAGAATCTGGAAGTAGTAATACTCTCCTTCTCCAAGTTCAGGCAAGGCCTGCCTTTCGATATATATGTGGAAGCCCACAAACCTCTCTGCCTGAACCATCGAGTCAACACCGTCAAAGTGTACAATCCATCCCTTCGCTGCTTTCCTGACTCCGTCTAAAGATACTCTAAGCTGAGATCCCGTTTTCTCGTTGTACAGTAAGACATCCTCGATACCTCTGAACACTTCTTCGTCTTCTAGAGAAATCTTGGCCTTCATCTCGCCCCGAAGACCGTGTGGCTTGACTATCCTTCCCACAGGGATCATGTCCTCAGAAAGGCCGCCTCTCAAATCGCTCATCGAACCACCTTTAGGATGAAACTCTCCTTCGACGAGCCTGCGAGAGCATTGAGAAGAACATTCACTGACTTTATGGTTCTGCCATCTTTTCCGATTATCTGGCCGACATCTTCTTCTGCAGCACTTATTTCAAAGACCGTGTTTCCGTTTTCGTCAGTTGTCTGATCTACGGCAATCTGATCAGGGTTTCTAACTATTCCCTTCAGAATATGTTCAAGCACTTCCTTCATTACTCCGTTTTCTCTCCTGACTCTTTTACGAGTTTGAGTTCATGAACCTTCTTCATAACTCCAAACTTTGCGAGAATAGATCTCGCGGTTTCCGTTGGCTGCGCACCCTTCATAATCCATTCTACAGCCTTGTCGACATCAACACTCATGATTCCCGGATCCCTTATGGGATCATAGAAACCTAGAGAGTCAATATATGCTCCGTCTCTACGTTTCTGAGAATCTACCACGACAAGCCTGTAAAACGGCCTGTTTCTTCTACCCATTCTTGTTAGCCTTATTCTTACCATTCTTTGCGTACACCTCCTGATTCTTTACTATCTAAAATGGAAATCCTTTCATACTTTTGAACAGCTTTCCCTTCTTTCCAAACTGCTTCATCATGCTTCTCATCTGATCATATGACTTCAAGAGCTTGTTCACATCCTGGATAGTCGTACCGCTGCCTCTTGCAACCCTTTGTTTTCTTGAGTAGTTCAGAAGCTTGGGGTTTCTCCTCTCTTTCGAGGTCATTGAGCTTATAATCGCTTCCGTTCGCTTCATGCTTTTCTCGCTTCCCGCAAGATCCACGTCTTTGGGTGCTCCGGGAATCATTTCCATGATGTCTGCTATGGAACCCAGCTTCTTCACTTCCTTAAGCTGGTTTAGAAAGTCCTCAAGATCGAACTTGTTCTTGAGAAACTTCTCTTCCATCTCTTTTGCCTTTTCCTCGTCTATGTTCAACTGCAGTTTATCTATTAGTGATAGTACGTCTCCCATGCCAAGTATTCGACCGGTCACTCTGTCTGGATAGAAAGTCTCAATCCCATCGGGCTTCTCGGAAATCCCTATGAACTTGACCGGTTTGCCCGTCACATGCCGTATCGATAGAATCACTCCGCCTCTGGCATCTCCATCTAGCTTCGTCACAACGAACCCCGACAGCTCAAGCGCTTCATTAAATGCCTTTGCAGAATTCACTGCATCCTGACCAGTCATCGCGTCAACAACCATTAGGATCTCGTCGGGCTTGACCGTGGCAACGATCTCTCTGAGTTCACTCATCATTGTTTCATCTATATGAAGCCGTCCGGCCGTATCTAGAATTACCACATCGTTAATATTCTTTACTGCCTGCTGAACCGCTTCCTTAGCAATTCTCACCGGATTCTTTCTTTCGCCGGTGAAAACGGGCAAATCTATCTGCTTTCCGAGCTGAATAAGCTGATCAATAGCAGCCGGTCTGTAAACATCTGCTGCAACAAGGAGAGGTTTCTTGCCTTCCTTTCTCAGTAGAGCACCGAGCTTGGCAGTAGTCGTCGTCTTTCCGCTGCCCTGAAGACCTACCATCATGATTATGGCAGGCTGACTAGAAAGCCTCAACGGAACCGACTTCTCACCAAGCATCTTGATCAGCTCATCCCTAACGATCTTTATGAACTGTTGATCCGGTGTGAAAGACTTCAGCACCTCTTCACCAAGAGCCTTTTCTGTTACCCCTCCTATAAACTCTTTGACAACCTTGTAGTTGACATCGGCTTCTAGGAGCGACAGCTTAACTTGCTTAACGGCGTCTTCTATATTCTTTTCCGAGATCCTTCCTTTTCCACTCAGCAGCTTAAATGCTCTGCCAAGTTTGTCCTGGAGATTCTCAAACATCTAAACACCTCCGCAGCCTGAAAAGTATACAACGGGCCGGCGCAAGAATGTTGAACTTATCTGAACAACAACTGCGATTATCATCTACTTATATTAATTTTTAATTACCACACTAATATCAATATACTTAATTCACCTATATACTTGCAAATAATTTCTTAAGCAATGCTATCAACCGCCAAATGGCGAAGAGGCTAAACATTCTTCTAAAGAAGATTATGGCATCGAAGCGGCGCGTGCTATCTAGTCAGATGAATTAAGTTCTCTGTAACAATCCCTGCAGACGGCTATATATTTCTCCATTCCACCCACATCTATCTCACTATCTATCGAACCCGAAATCCTGTGCGTAACGGTTGCATTGTACTCGCCACACCTGTGGCATACGGCCTTCTTTTTGACGACTTCATCTGCAGCCGCCATCAAACTTGCAGTGACGGTAAAAGGCCTGTGTTTGAAACTGAGATCTAACCCCACACAGAAGACATCAATCCCGCTAAATACTATCTCTTCCACTACCTCTAGCAGACTTTGATCGAAAAAGTTAGTCTCATCTATGAAAATCGCGTCGAGCTTCTCCTTTTCCAGTGAAACGATTTCTCGGATTTTTGAAGAGTCTTCCACGTTAATGGCCTCTGCCATCTGTCCCGAGTGACTAACCACATGATTAGAGGAGTATCTGTTATCAATTATCGGCTTGAAAACCTTTATTCTCTTTCTTCCAAGTGTATATATCTCTATCATGGATAGAAGTGTCGAAGTCTTCCCGGAATACATTGGTCCCGCAACAACTGTTAGTTTCCCAGACATATGCTCAACCCCTTATAGAGTTATCAATGACGGCTCTCTTATGAAGCACGAACTGCTCTAGCGATCGTTCCTGATAGCAGAACTCGCTGCTGATCTCAACGGCCTCTCTTATGGCGCCATCGATGGTCCTTCCTGCAAGAATCATGATCGACAAGATCGCTCCAAACAAATCTCCGCTGCCGAAACGACTCTCACCGATTCTACGGGGTTTGTAATCATGTCCCCCGTAAGAGGCTCCTTTTGACGATGCCTTAGTAATCACTCTCTTGTCTTTCTTGTCAAAGGCCATATAATCATTGGCGAGAATAAGGTCGTACAACGAAAGTCCTCCGTTCCCCCTATATTCGTGCCCAGGAGAAGGATCGAGCACCTTTAAACGAGACTTAATGGCGCTCACCGTCGCAGCAGCCGACTGGCCTATCTCTAGAGTACTGTAAATAAGATCAAACTCCTCTTTTAGCAAAATGCCGATCAGCTCTTCTTCAATACCGACTATCGACGGCTTTTCCACGGCGAGAACTTCATTCTTCCTAAAAAGAAACTTTCCTCTTGAACACTCTGATCTAATTGGGATAGACTTGAACTCCCATTGGCTCGATTCACCAGGGCCAAAACAGCTCAGAAAAAGGACATCAACACCAAACAAGGAAAGGCAGTTTGCCACATTGAAGCCCGATCCTCCAGTAGCCTGGATTATTCTGGCATTGTGTCCACTGCCTGAGACCTCAATATCCTCTAGATATCCGCCGACAACAAGAGCCCGAGCCCTACTTCGTTCTGTAGAGTCTGTCACCTGCATCTCCTAATCCAGGAATGATATAGGCATGATCATTCAGTTTTTCATCAAGAGCTGCGGTAAAGACCTTCACATCGGGATGATTCTTCTGTATGAAACTAACTCCTTCGGGAGCTGCAATCAAACACATCAAAGAGATCTGTTTCCCTCCTGCTTTCTTGACCAGTTTAAGGGCCCAAGATGACGAAACACCCGTTGCCAGCATTGGATCCAGCACAAATATCTGAGTCGTTTCGTCGATCTTTGGCAGTTTTGAGTAATACTCAACGGGTTGAATCGTGTCGGGATCTCTGTATATGCCGATATAACCGACTGATGCGTTAGGCATTAGGGAGAGAACGCCCTCAACCATGCCCAATCCAGCTCTAAGAATCGGAACAACAGTCACCTTCTTATCTTCGATACTTTGACCGATCATCTTCACGAGTGGAGTAGTTATCTCTTTCTCAAAAGTTGGGATATGCCTTGTAGCCTCATAAGTAAGTAACAGAGTGATTTCTTTCAGGAGTTCCCTAAACTCCTTTGGACCGGTTTGATCATCTCTCATTATTCCTAGCTTGTGCTGAATGAGCGGATGGTTAACTATCGTGAGCTGATCAAACACCTGCATCACTCCTGTGGACCAGATCCGGGTAGAGCGGGAATTTCTCAGCCAAAGCCTTGACCTCTTCGCTTATCTCTCTCACCTTTGTCTGAGATATCTCTCCCTTATCTCCTTCTATGCTCTTAAGGACTCTGATTATCAAGTCCGCAATAATTGGCATTTCCTTCTCAGTCATTCCCCTTGTAGTAACCGCAGGGGTTCCAATTCTTATGCCACTGGTTACGAAAGGAGATCTTGTCTCCCTAGGTATTGTGTTCTTATTAACCGTAATGTCAGCCTTTTCAAGTGCTTTCTCGGCAGACTTACCGGTGACATTTATTGGAGTCAAATCTACCAGGAAGAGATGTGTGTCCGTCCCTCCCGAGACTATCCTTAGACCTTTCTCTTCAAGAGACTTCGCCAAATAACGAGTATTCTCGACAATACTCTGCTGATAGACTTTGAATTCATCTCTGAGAGCCTCTCCAAATGATACTGCTTTCGAGGCGATTACATGCATCAGCGGACCGCCCTGAGTTCCCGGGAACACCATCTTGTCAACCGCTTTGGCGATTTCTTCACTATTGGTAAGTATCATTCCACCGCGAGGTCCTCTCAATGTCTTGTGAGTAGTAGTGGTTACTATATGGGCGAAATCAAGCGGGTTGGGATGAATTCCTGCCGCAACCAAGCCGGCAAAATGCGCCATGTCAACCATCAGTACTGCACCGACTTCATCGGCGATCTCCCTGAACTTCTTGAAATCGATTATTCTAGAATAAGCACTCCCGCCAGCCACAATTACTGAAGGCTTCGACTCGAGGGCAATCCTTCTGACTTCTTTGTAATCGATTACCTCACTCTCCTCATCAACTCCATAAGCGACAACGTTGAAAAGCTTTCCAGAAAAGTTTACCGGTGATCCGTGGGTGAGGTGGCCCCCGTGACTAAGAGACATTCCCATTATAGTATCGCCCGGTTTGGCAATAGCCAGATAGGCAGCCATGTTTGCCTGGGAGCCCGAGTGAGGCTGAACGTTTGAAAACCCCGCATCGAAAAGCTTTTTGGCTCTCTCTCGTGCAAGCTCCTCGACCTCGTCGACAAAAACACAGCCTCCGTAGTATCTTTTGGACGGGTAACCTTCCGCATATTTGTTTGTCATCACTGATCCCATCGCCTCCATGACGGCTTTAGAGACGAAATTCTCAGAAGCGATCAGTTCGAGCCCATTTCTTTGTCTATCAAGCTCTTTGACCATAATATCGAATACTTGTCTATCGGTTCTCTCCAAAGATTCCCACATGCAAAAAACCTCCTAAAGGATTCTATTCGAACATCTTCTTCAACGAAACATCGTATGGTGCACGAGCAATTCCCTTTTCAGTAATTATCCCGGTTATAAGGCTTGATGGAGTAATATCAAATGCAGGGTTGAAACACTTGACACCCTCGGGGGCTATCTGATAATCCCCAATTTGTGTTATCTCAAGATGGCTTCTCTCCTCTATCGGAATCCCATCACCACTTTTGGTCAGAAGATCCACTGTGCTCAGCGGTGCAACAATGTAGAAGGGAATCCCGTGTTTTTGAGCAAGAATGGCAACCGAATAGGTTCCGATCTTGTTTGCCGTATCACCGTTAGCGGCGATCCTGTCTGCCCCGACCAACACTAGATCGACTAACCCCTTCTTCATAACCCATCCTGCCATATTGTCGCAGATAAGAGTAACATCGATTCCTGATTTCATAAGCTCCCAAGCCGTCAGCCTAGCCCCTTGGAGATACGGTCGAGTCTCATCGGCATAAACCGATATCTTTTTGCCTTGCTCCACGGCCGCCCTCATCACACCTAGTGCCGTTCCATAATCCACAGTCGCGAGTGCTCCTGCGTTGCAATGAGTAAGTATTCCGTCACCGTCTCTCACAACAGTTGCACCGTTTTTCCCAATCGTCATATTGATCTCAATATCTTCCTCTGCAATTGCAAGCGCTTCGCTCTCAAGACTCTCTGCTAACCTTTTTCTATCTAATTCACGATGGGTGTTGAGTGTCTTTTCCATTCTGTTGAGAGCCCAGAAAAGATTTACGGCCGTAGGTCTGCTTTCTGAGAGCCTTCTCTTCACCAAATCCATATGGTCGAAGAACACTTCCTTAGAGCTTGCCAGAACCTCTTTAGCACCAAGGAGATAACCAAATGCCGCGCTTGCTCCTATCGCAGGGGCTCCTCGGATCACCATATCCCTTATCGCATGATACACGTCTTCGTGGGTCTGGCATTCAACATACTTTTCAACTGAAGGTAGTTTTCTTTGGTCTATTAGTATCAGTCGATCTTCTTTCCATTCAAGCGTGATACTCTTGAACTTTCCCACTAGATATTCACCCTCTTAACGATCTCTTTCACCGTTGAGCGGTATGCGACTTCAAGTTCAGACCCTCTCATGTGAGTAACGATGCTTTTGCCGTTGTCCGAAAAACCTACTAGCGTAGGATCGAAGGGGAGCGACCCTAAAAGGGGGATGCTGAAGAGAGTCTCGAGATTCTTCCCTCCACCTTCTCCAAATAACTTCGTGATTTCTCCACAGTGCGGGCATCTCATATATGACATGTTTTCCACAATTCCCAGTGGGTTCCTGTGCATTGTCTCTACCAGATTGATCGCTCTCTTCACATCCTGAACTGCAACGGCTTGAGGTGTAGTAACTATAAGCGCCATTATATCAGGAAGAGTCTGAAGAACTGTCAAAGGCTCGTCGCCGGTACCTGGAGGAGAGTCAATTACGAGGAAGTCGAGCTCTCCCCACGCAACATCACCAAGAAACTGATAGATCGCCGTTGTCTTCATTGGACCACGCCAAATAACCGGAGCATCTTCTTCAACGAAACTTGAAATGCTTATTACCTTAAGATTTGGTAGAACTTCGGGAGGAAAAATCTGTCCTTCTACGACTTCGGGCTGCTTTTTCAGACCTACCATCCTGGCAACGTTTGGTCCATGAAGATCAATATCCATCAGACCCGTCTTGAAGCCTTCATCCGCAAGAGCCAGCGCCAGATTAACCGCGACCGTCGACTTGCCGACTCCACCTTTACCTGACATCACTAGTATTTTGTTCTTTATTGACTTAACGTTTTCTCTTATGCTTTCCATCCTCTCAGCCATCTCTTGTGGATTCAATTTCTTTCGCCCCCATATTCAATCCTCATTGTAAGATCTACCGAATTCTTCAGCATTGCCGAGACGGAGCAATATCTTTCCTGAGAAAGGACAACTGCCTTTTCAATCTTATCCTTCGGCAGATCTTTGCCCGAGAAGTGATATACGAGTTCGATACTCGTGAAAACCTTCGGATGTTCCTTCGCATACTCATAGTTTGCAGAAATCCAGTACTCGTAATCTGTAACCTTCATCTTGGAAAGAATCAAAACAACATCCATTGAAGTGCAACCCATCAAGGCAGCCATTACCGTCTCCATTGGAGTCGGTGCCGATCCATCGCCTCCGGAACTTTCCTTTGCATCCATATGTATATCATGGCCAGAAGGAGTCTTCGCGTAGAAGGCCATCTTCCCTATTCTCTTAGCAGAGTATTCCATTGTCTCATCCCCTCACAAAAAAAAAGGGCCTAAGCCCCTTTCAGTTACCGTTCAGTGCCGATTTGGCAATCTCGCAATACTCTTTGAATGTGCCGAAATCATTGACCGCAAGATCAGCCAGCATCTTTCTGTTGATGTTCACACCGGCCAATTTCAAACCGTGAATGAGATCGTTGTACTTCGTACCGGCAATTCTAGCACCAGCATTTATCCTGGTTATCCATAGCTTTCGGAAATCTCTCTTTCTGATCTTCCTTCCAGCATATGCGTAGACTCCCGATCTTATGTAATACTGCTTTGCAAGTCTGTATCTTCTGCTCAACGCACCTCTATAGCCTTTCGCGGCCTTCAAGTATTTCAGCTTTTTCTTTTTGGAGTTCACTCCACCTTTTACTCGCATCTAAATCTCACCTCTCAGAAGGGTCAAATGCCCAGGCTTTTCTTTACTTTCTTCTCATATCCGCCTTCGACCAATTTCCATTTTCGGGCCTCTCGGCGGCTGCTTTCGCTCTTCTTACCGGTATTATGACCAGTTCCAGACTGGTTTCTCATTATCTTTCCACTACCGGTTACCTTATATCTTTTGGCACTTGCCTTATGAGGCTTCATCTTTACTTTGTTGCCCATTATCTTTACCTCCTTGAGGAGCTGCCTTTGGCTTAAGAATCATCCACATATCTCTTCCCTCCAACTTTGGAGGACGGTCGATATCGGAAATTAGTTGAAGCTGATCTGCAACTCTTTCGAGAATCTCTCTCCCTTTATCTGAAAAGACGATCTCCCTTCCTCTAAACATTATGACCACCCTAACTTTGCTTCCCTTTTCAAGAAACTCTTTGATCCTGTTCGTCTTCGTCTGGAAATCGTGCTCATCGATCCTGATCCTGAATTTCATTTCTTTGAGTTGAGACTGTTTCGTCTTCTTCTTTGCTTCCTTCTTGCGCTTGTCCTTTTCGTATTTATACTTACCGTAGTCCATAATTCTTGCTACAGGAGGATTTGCTGATGGAGCAACAAGAACCAGATCGAGTCCTTTTTCTCTTGCGATTCTCAATGCCTCCGTTGTCTGTACTACTCCAAGCTGTTCTCCGTCAATGTCAACGAGTCTAACAGTCTTCGTCATTATTTCGTTGTTTTTCGGTGTTGAATCACCTCTTACGATACTACATCACCTCTCATAAAAAAATTGGCGGAACAACCCGCCATGTCAATAACCAGTTTTCAAGCTATTGACCCCTCAACCTTTGGGCGGGGGTGGGAGAAGATCTCCACTTAATACTACTTTCTGGTGAGCCGTGCAGGGATCGAACCTGCAACCTATTGATTAAGAATCAATCGCTCTGCCTGCTGAGCTAACGGCCCACTGACGGTATTTATTGTATCCCATGCGAATGAACCTGTCAACCGGGTTTCAACGATAAAGGTCATCCCTGAAGTTAGAAAAATACCCGTGTGAATCGCGGGTTTCACTGTACCGGTACTTCTTCACAAGCTTGGTATCAATATCGGTAGAAGCGAAGCCTTCTGCACCACCGCAATCTACAAGAATTTCGCCTGAGGGAGACACAATTCTGCTCTCTCCGACGAAGTTAATCGATCTACCGACTCCACATTGGCTTGCAGCAACGACAAAACATGCGTTTTCTATCGCACGAGCTCTCGTTGCAACATCGAAAATCGTTCTTCTCTCTCTCCCAAAAGCGAAGGGAATCAATAGAATCTCTGCTCCATTCAGACAGAGTTTTCTTGAGATTTCGGGGAATCCTACTTCGTAGCACATTAGCACTCCGAAACTGACTCCAGAATACTCGAATGACCTGAATTCGCTTCCAGGAGTGAAGACCTTTTTCTCGTCTCGAAAGAGATGAGTCTTGTTGTAGTAGATTGGTTCGAGGTACGGCAACATTATCACCGTGGAATTGAAAACAGCCCCATCCTTTCTGTTGACCATCCCACCTACTATGGCGATATCGTTATAATCCGCAAGTGCAGACAGAACTTCCACGGTTTCTTCTTGCATCTCAATCGCGTTGTTCACTGTGGTCTCGTCCGTTCCGTATCCACTATTGAACATCTCGGGAAGGAGCACTAGATCCACTTCTTCTTCTACTAGATTCTCTATGTAGTTAGTCGCTCTCTCAAGGTTTTCTCCAGGTTCATCGTTATACGCTCTAAACTGCACGATTCCGATTCTTACTTTACCTGCACTACTCATTACTGTCTTCACCACCCTGCATAAAAGGGCTCTTAGCCAAAGGTTTGAAAATCCTTCTGACATCCTGCGCAGCAACTAGCAGCATTAGTACTACCGTAAGAACGATTCCACTATTTCCCAGCCGAAAATAAGCTATTCTTCCCATAGCAACTCCTACCAGAATCCAGTATCCCAGCGAGAAGACCACTGCCAGCCGTCTTTTCTGGTGAAGTAAGCCGTAAAAGCCAGACACACCTTGAGCCGCAACCAGAATCATGACCTCGGTTCTGTAGATTGTGCCGGTTGTATCATGAAAGTAGCCGAATATGAGAACCACATAGAAAAGAATCATCGTGAGATTCTGTATTCTAGCCACTCGATCCGTCTTGTTTCCGAGAATCATTCCCGGAAGGATTACTAACACGGCTATCACCGAGTCTAAGAATTGGTAATTGAGAAATGGCATCAGGAAAAGCGGAACAAGCGAGAAAAGTATCCTATAAAGCATCAGTAACCGTTATCTTCAAGCCACTTCTGGGCCTTTTCCTTCGACTCCTGTCCTTGAGCAACAAAAGCCGGTTGCAGATCCAACTCAACAACCCTTTTGTAGTACTGCGCCGCCAGATCTTTCTTCTTCCATACTTCATACAGAACGGCCAGCTCGTAGTAGCTGTTGATGTATTCAGGATCATTTTCAATGGCCTTCAGGAATCGTTCTTCCGACTTTCCGTAATTTCGGTATGGCCAGGGAGTATCCCTATCTCTCATGCCTTTAGCAATAAACGGAAACGGGCTGTCGGGCATCAGTTCCATAGCTTTGTCAATACTCTTGTCGAAGTCAGTTATCAGGAACATCGACTGGATTATGCCCGCCATTTGTGCCAGCTGACCGATTGCCGCCCCTTTCACGTAATACGCCATTCCGTAAGAGGCATCCATCTCTATAGCCTTCTCGGCAAGCTCTCTTGCCTTCTTATAATGAGTCTCTCTCGATTTCTTGTCTTCGATCCAGTTCGCGTATTCTCTGTGCGAATCAGCTAACAAAGTAAGAATCTCTATGTTTCCCATGTCCTCCAACTCAAGCTTTCCTATGAACGCTGACATCATCTCTACATTCTCTAAAGCTCTTATTCCAACGAATTCAGAATACAGAGTCTCATAATCAGAAGCGAGGATCATGACTGAACACACGATCAAAAATACAACTGTAAGCAGTTTCTTCATGTAAAGGTACACCTCCCAAAGAAGATTGTATGATAGGAATATTATATAACTACATGATCAAAAGATGCCGGAGGAAGTCTGATGGATAAATTTCTAGTGGTTAGATATGGAGAAATCGCCCTTAAGCAAGGAAACAGGAAGTTGTTTGAGAAAACCCTGGTGAACAACATTAAGAGACAGCTTGGAAGCTCCACAGTAGAAAGAATCAGAGGCCGAATCATTGTTTCGGTACCCTCCGAGAGACTCAAAGCTGCTACAGAAGTTGCGTCAAGAACATTCGGAATTCAGAACTTCAGTGTCGGCACATGGACTTCATATGATCTGGAGGACATCTATCGAACTTCCGTTGACCTCGCTCATGAAGAGATTATGAGAGGAAGAAGAACCTTCAAGGTTGAAACAAGGAGACTGGACAAGAGATTCCCGCTTAAGAGCATTGAACTGAACCCTTTAGTAGGTGAGCGGATTCTTGAGAAAATCCCTGAGACATCTGTTGATCTTCACAACCCCGATTTCAAAATCGAGATCGAGATAAGAGATGAGGGAGTTCTCGTTTCTTGCGGAAAGACAACCGCGAGCGGAGGTCTCCCGGTTGGAGTAAGTGGCAGAGCAATGCTTATGCTTTCTGGAGGTATAGACAGTCCTGTGGCAGGGTGGCTCGCTCAGAAAAGGGGGTTGGATCTAGATGCCATTCACTTCTCCAGTCCACCTTACACGGGAGAGAAAGCTTTTGACAAAGTTCTCTCTCTTGCAAGAACGCTTTCTCTGTACAACGGGGGCAGGGAGTTCAGAATGTATTCCGTTCACTTCACCGAAGCTCAAATTGCTATCCATAAGCACGTTGAAGAGAGATACAGCCTTCTATGCCAGAGAAGGCTCATGATGAGAATCGCCAGCAAGATTGCCGAGAATAATGGGATAGTTGCTATCGTAACAGGAGAGAACCTTGGGCAGGTTGCCAGCCAGACCCTGGAAAACCTTAGGGTCATAGAAGAACAGACAGGGCTGATCGTACTCAGACCGCTCGTTACTTACGATAAAATCGAGACGATAGAACTGGCGAAGAGAATTGGCACATTCGGTACATCGATACTGCCGTATGAAGATTGTTGTACTGTGTTTGTTCCTTCAAATCCAGCTACCAAAGCGAGATTATTCGATATCAACCGGGTTGAGGCCGGTCTTGACTTCGAAGACTTAGGTGCAAGAGCACTTGACAAGTCGAGAATGTACAGGTTGAAGAATGGAGAGGTATTGGAGGTAGGAGTCATTGGGGTTCCTCAAGAAGATTCTTAGTCTGCTCGTTACGATCTGGATAGCCGTAATCGGGGTTCTTTATATCTACGTTTACGGGGGAATCGTTATTCTCATCGGAAATCTCATAGGTAAGCTCAAGGGGAAGAAAGAGCGGAAGACATTCATATCCCGCGAAGTGTCGAGGTTTGGCCGTGCGGCCTTTATTCTTTCAGGTTCAAGAGTTAAGGTAGTAGGCAAAGAAAACGTGCCGCAGACAGGCTCTATGGTGATAGTAGCAAATCATCAGAGCGCATTCGACATTCCTCTGATTCCCGGCTATGTGTACGCAGAAATCTCTTTTATTGCGAAGAAGGAATTATCGAAGATTCCGGGAATCAATTGGTTTGTTAGCGCTCTCGACGGAGTGTACATCGAAAGGGGAAACAAATCGCAGACCGCAGGAGCAATGAGAAAGATATTCCGGATACTGAAAGAAGACGGAACGATTCTGCTCTTTCCAGAAGGAACGCGGAGCACCGGCGGCGAGATTGGGGAATTCAAAGAGGGAAGTCTTTCGATACCCTTTAAGCTTGGAATAAGGGTTCTGCCTGTTGCCCTGGACGGAACACGAAATCTCCTTAAGAAGAATAGCTTCCTAATAACTCCGTCAAGGATATCTCTTTCGATATGTAAACCGGTCTTGCCCGAAGATTTCGAATCCGAGGAAGAGTTCAGTGAAGCAGTCTATAATATAATTAAGGGGTCACTGGAATCACTTAGAAATTGAGGTGGGTTTTATGTTACAGGTAAGACTTAGGGGTCTGGCTCTTGATCAGAGCAATTCTCCGGTAGTCATACTAGAAGTCGAAAAGACAAACAAAGGCTTTGGAATATGGATAGGTCCGTTTGAAGCGGAGGCCCTTGCCCTTGCAGTGAGTGGAAAGGACTTTCCCAGACCGTTGACGTATGATCTGTTCTTGAATACAGTCTTACAGCTTGGCGGGACTTTCAAAAAGGCGGTTATCGGCCAGGTGAAAGACAACATATACTACGCTTCCTTGCACTTACAGGACAGAAACGGTCAGCTGCATGTTATTGATGCGCGTCCTTCAGACTGTTTGGTGCTTGCAGTGAAGAAAGGCTTTCCGATATTCGTGGAAGATGCCGTTTTCATGGAAAGCTCTATTGATTTGAGCAGTCTTCAGGCCGATGCTCTTCACCAGGGTCAAGAAGAAGACAATGATAGCTTCAAGAAATTCGTTGAGAACCTTGACATCGAAGAACTGAAAAAACACTTCAGAAGAGACCAGGATAATGAGACTAGCTGAGTTCATACCATTCTTCAATCGAAGACTTGAACAGTTTCTAGATGGGTTGCCGGTCGCCGGACCCTTGAAAGAGGTCGTTTCTTACACTCCCCTATCAGGGGGAAAGAGACTTAGAGCATATCTTATCTGGGAGCTCTCAAAGGTTACGGCTTTTGGAGATGAAAACTCCATGACAGCCGGCATGGCTGTCGAACTCTTCCACAGCGGAAGCCTCATCCACGACGACTTACCTGAAATAGACAACGACAGTATTAGGCGTGGTCAGCCTTCTAGTCATGTGAAGTTCGGCGAGTGCAAAGCCATACTTGCCGGGGACTATCTTATGTTGTTACCTCAAAGACTCCTCTCTTCTCTGAACCTCGACTGTGATTTCAAACAGACTTTGATCAAACTATGGCATGAGACTTCGCTGAAAGTTGTTGAAGGCGAATTTGAAGATGTGTTTCCCCAAGAAAGATCCAGAGAACAGATGGAGAGAATTCATGCCGCAAAGACCGGCGCCCTTTTCGGCTTCTGCTTCGCGGCTCCATTTGTGGTAGAGAGCGAACAGAGGCTCAATGAGATGCATCGATTAGGCTTAAAATTCGGTAAGCTATTTCAGTTTTTGGACGACATAAAAGACGTAACCTCCACAGAGCGAGAACTCGGAAAGACTCCGGGAAAAGACGGAATCCAAGACAAACTGACCATTCTTTCATTTGAATCGATTGAAAGTGCTCAGTCAAGAGTTGAAGGGATGTTTCATAAGCTTCTAGAAGAAATATCCGTCTTCACAGATCTAAAGAGCGAGATGGTGGAAATCTACGACCTCATCGCGAGAAGATAAGCTAAAACCCAAGAAACCTTGATTTCAAGGCTCTTCTGAAATCGTTTGCGTCTGAGTATCTCTTCTCTGCAACCAGAGACATCGATTTGTCTAGAATGCGCCTCGCTTTTCTTGTGAACTCATCAAATACAAGCGGAATTCCTTTCATTCTATCTGTCGAAGGAACTGGATCTCTTCCACAAAGAAGGAAGTATAGAATCCCTCCTACAGAATAGACATCCCATGAAGAACTGGGACGCGAGGACGAAAAGAACTTCTCAGGACAGGCATAACTCAGGGAGACCACTTTCGAGAGAGAGTTGATAAGGTAGACATCCTTCAGACAGGCCGCACCAAAATCCATCACCTTGATTTTACCGTAGTCCGTCATCATCACGTTTGTTGGTTTTAGATCACTGTGAATATAGCCTCTATTGTGAATAGATGCGACTCCCTTCAGAATCTCATCGATTACTTCATAAGCCCTCGAATCCTCCATTGCCCCATCTGCTCTCACTGCATCTCTCAAGGTCTTTCCGCTTACGAACTCCATAACGTAGTAGGCGGTGTTGTTTTCTGTGAAAAGATCAAGAACCTTCACAACCCTGTCATCTTCGATTTTGGACAGAATAGTGAACTCCTCTGAGAAAGAAGAAAGTTTCTCATAATATACATCCTTCAGATCACTGTCTACTGGCTTTACATTGTTGTTTTCTCTTTCAACACCTCTTGGAAAGAACTCCTTCACGGCCACTTTAGTTCCCATGTGAAAATCCGAGCACAAATAGGTCAGCCCGAACCCGCCCCTCCCCAATGGCTCGATCACTCTGTAGCGCTTCTTCAAAATCGTCCCTTCGCCGAGGTAGTATTCTATTATGATCACCTCTAGTAGAATAATATCATCATTGCAAGAAAAGGCGGTAGACAAATGGTAGTTGATTTTCACTGTCATTCCGATCATTCGGACGGAACTGACCCGGTTACGATAGTAGTTGAGAAGGCTCATGAAAAAGCTATATCTGTTCTTTCTATCACAGATCACGACACGCTTTCCGGTCAGAAAGATGCTGCAGAGCTTTCTTCGAAGATGGGTATTGCTTACGTAAAAGGAGTGGAGATTGGTTGTGATTTTCACGAGACTCTGGATATATTGGGTTACGGAATGGTTTCTACAGAAGACTCAATCGAAAAACATCTTGAACAGATACGACTAAAGAGGAACCTAAGAAATACAAGGATTCTCTATAAGTTGCGTTCACTTGGAATCGATATAACTGATGAAGAGCTGGAAAGCTCGTTTCCGGGCGAGAGTCTTGGAAGGCCTCACATTGCAAGCCTGATTGTCAAGAAGGGTTACGCAGAATCAAATGAAGATGCCTTTGAAAGATTCATTGGCAAATACGGAATTGCCTATGTTGAGAAGGAGAGGCTGTCAATAAAGTCAGCGATTGAACTTATCCTTTCGGCAAAGGGGATTCCGGTCCTTGCTCATCCTATTTCCATGATGCTTAATCGAGAGGATACAGTGGAGATGATTAAGAGAATGATGTTCTACGGATTGAGAGGGATCGAGGTTTTCTACAAGGTGTACGATCTAGAGACAAGAAACGAGCTTCTTCAGATTTCCGAAGATCTGGGGTTGCTTGCATCGGGAGGCAGCGACTACCATGGAGAGCACAAAAAGAATCTGGAGCTGGGCATAGAGATTCCAGACGACATTGTTTACAGATTTCTTGAGTCGCTATCTGCGGACGATAACGCTCCTCAAAAGTCTCAATAGCGTTTTGAGATCGGTGTGAAGAGATCGGAAGAGCATACCTGAATCTTTTGCTGTGTCCTTTGAGTGCAGCGGAAAGCGGTTCTTCGAGGCGCTCCCTTTCAAAGTGAATTCATCTCTTCAGCACGGTTAAACAGCCGAGATTCTTCTTTCTCGCCCGATCAGCGACCTAAGTCATTCATGCTTTCCGACTTGCCAGAAGTAGACTCAGTCATCTTTGTTACTAGAAAGTATGGAATAACTGGCCAAAGCTATCGAAGCAAGTTTTGAAGGAGCGGAGTCGGCTCTGGAAACAATGACGATGGGCGCCGCAGCTCCGAGAATCAGCCCCGCAATTGTTCCGCCTGCAAGGTATACTGCCGATTTTCCCAAGATGTTTCCGCTTACGATATCCGGAACAACAAGCAGATCTGCCTTTCCTGCAACTGGACCAGATATCCTCTTAATCTCTGCTGCTATAATCGATAGTGCGTTATCCATTCCTAGAGGTCCATCCACATCGCACCCGGTGAGCTGTCCTCTTTGAGACATCTTCGAGATAACCGCAGCATCAAGCGTTTCCGGCATATCTTCATTTACAACTTCTACAGCAGCAACCAATGCCACTCTTGGTCTTTCGTACCCGATGGACTTCAGAAAGGCGACCGCGTTCTCAATTATCGATACTTTTGTCGCCAAATCTGGTCGGATCACCATACCGCCATCAGTAACAAAAACCACCCTATCAAGTACCGGAACATCTAGAGCCGCAACATGGCTCAGAACTTTCCCCGATCTCAGACCCCAATCCTTGTTAAGAACAGCCTTGAGCAGTGTCGATGTCTTGACAAGGCCTTTCATAACAATGTCGGCGTCTCCTGACCTCACAAGTCTAATACCCTTCTCGCAGGCTTCTTCGGGAGTTGACGCATTGATTACTTCACCATAGAGTCCCTCTTCACTGAGAATAGCTCTAGTCTTTTCTTTTTCTCCAACCAGAAAAGGCTTCGCTATTCCTTCATCGGATGCAAGTTTAAGAGCCCTGATGGCCTCGCGGTCGTCAGAACCAACAAGAACTACCTTTCGTGGCCCCCTTGCTTTAGCCAAAGAAATCATCTCAGAAAAATCTCTCAACTGAAACCCTCCTCGCCTTTACTACTTTCGTTATAAGTATAGCTCATGATTTGAGAATTCTATGCAAACCGTGTACTGAAAGGAGTTATCTCTCTAGCCAACGAGAGGTATACGCGTTATATCCTTTGACATTTAGGACAGAAGTAGATCTTGCCCCCAAATAATCTTGTCTCTCAATGTTTCTGCCGCATCTAGGGCAGGGCCCATCATAGGTAGTTCTTCCGATTTTCATAGTGTATTCGCCAGCTTTTCCAAACAGGTCTCTTTCAGTTTCCCTACCACCGTTGTCGGCCATGTTCTTGAGCACGTTCTTTATTGAGTTTAATAGCCTTTGCCTATCGTCGGAAGAAAGCGAATCCACCTTTGCCTTTGGATGAAGCTCCGCAGTCCATAAGATATCCTGCAAAGTGCCGTTACCAAGACCCGGTATTCGCTGTTCGGTTGCTAAAAATGCCTTTAGACTGAGCTTCTCGGACTTCTCAGTCTCGAAGAGTCTCAAATAGTAGCTCTCATCGAAATCACTGTGCAGGGGAGAAGGTTTTTCCTGTGCAACTGAATAGTAGATGTTGTCAAAGCCTCCTTGGCTGAAACACCACAGTCCGCCGTATAACTGAATGCCTACGCACAAGAATGAACCATCACTGAACTCAATTGTTAGTTGTGACTTCCGA
Source organism: Mesotoga sp. UBA5825 (assembly GCF_002432955.1). Lineage (NCBI taxonomy): Bacteria > Thermotogati > Thermotogota > Thermotogae > Kosmotogales > Kosmotogaceae > Mesotoga > Mesotoga sp. UBA5825. The sequence continues at coordinate 146,985 of NZ_DJHG01000029.1, forward strand.
TTCGGTTCTTCATTTCGATCAAACAGCCTGGGAATGGCTCCATCGGAGAATACAATCCGCTTGTCGTCAGCCATGATTTCAACCATTCCACCGATTGCCCTACCCCCGCAGATGTATGAATCGCGCATTAGAGTATCGTAATCGTTGGGGTCGCCAAGGTAGAAAGAGAACCTGCCAGGACTTGCGGGATCTTAATACCTTTGATTCTCTTACCAGCCATGCTCTCATTGATCTGATCTGCCAGTACCACAACCTCTGGAATCTCAATCATAGAAACCTCAGGTTTACTGTACCATATTCTTGAGAACAAACTTCTATGAAGGGCGGCGGCTAGAAGTACACATCCTCCTATTCCAGATATACACCTAGAAGTAACCCTCCACCAGTACGGGGGAAACGTCTCGCCAAACTGCCGGAAGAGTGGGAATCAGCTCAGTCACTTCGGGACACCCCGTGAGAATTCATACATCAGTCTCTTATCAAGAAAGCTTCACTCACAGACTTTACTCTGAAAAAAGTCCCGGGTTCGGCCCCGGGATATTCTATGCCTCTGATTCTCAAAACATTATTCATCGCGCAGATTCATGAGCTGCATCTCTCATCTAGCACTTCATGAAAGACGAGAACAACAGAACCATCGTATGCAAGCAACTGATGAATCTAATCTTAGTTAGCTCCAGTAGTTTCTCCACACCTTCAGAGAAATGACACACTCTCGCCGCCGCCATATCCCTTGCACAGAGGCCAAAACTTTAAAGTCCCAATTCCTTCTTCATCTGTTCAAGCTCTTCATCAACCGCGAACGAACTCTTGGCGGCGTATTTTTCTTCGAGTGATTTTGCTTTGTCTATAGGTTCAGTATTGAGTTCTGACATGGCATTTGCTTCATCCAGCATCTTCTGAGCCTTTTCTTCCATTCTTCCCACAGCGTCCACTACGCCCTTGGTTTTCCCTGCGGCAGAACTGACTTCATTGATCTTCTTCTGTGTCTTAGCTACTGCTACTTTCGTCTTTATCATCGCTCGCTTCGATTTTAGAGACTCGATATCCGAAACCAGCTTGTCGTGAAGCTGCCGCATTTTCACGGCGTTTTCATGGGCCGACGCATATGCAGTCATCAGGCCCGCCCCGACATTCTCCAGTTCCTGCTTCTTGGCAATGAAGACTTTGGCATCCTCATCGTTTTTCGCTAGTAAAGCTCTCTTAGCAAAATCCGAGTATTTCGCGACTTCTCCCATGTTCTCGTCAACCAAGCGCTTTGTTCTAGTCTCTTCCGCAATTACACCAGCCGTTCCTCGCTTCACTTCCGAGAGATCTTCTGTCAGTTCTCGAAGATACTGATCGATCATCTTCGAAGGATTCTCCATTTTGTCGAGAAGAGCATTAACATTTGACTTAATGATGTCGTTGAACCTGTCGAGAATTCCCATTTTGTCCTCCTGTAATCAAGCCATTATGGCTCGTGCTATTGTTTCTGATGTTCTAACACTAACTTTCTTTATCTTCCTGATACTTCTTGGCCAAATCATCGACTTCCTTATCGCCAAATGTCTCAAGAGGAGTATTCAAAATCTCTTGAGTTCGCTTCGCTTCGATATTCTTCTGTTTCTTCACGTTGCTCCACCAGAAAAGCAGCAACGCGATGAGCGCAATTATTCCTATAATAATGAACACCGGAATCCATGGCGACCTTGTGACAGTCATTATTCGATCTGCCGCATCTCTAAAGGCTTTACTGAAGAATTCCTCATCTGAAAGTCCTTCGTAGTAATAGTACTTGTCTATATAATCGAGCAGAATGTCCGCAGCCTCATCGTCGATTACAGTTTTGGCCTGACTTCCGCACACATACCGATCCATATACGCATCACCATATTCAAAAAACACTAGAAGACAATGAGCCTCATCTGTGAAAAGATCATCGTAAAGGCTCTCAGCAAAAGCAGCTAGGTCCTCAACCCTGGGGAAGTGCGATCCATTTACCGTATCTGTAATGAAGAGATAGGGTTGAACTCCGGTCTTCTGATAAAAATACCTCATTTCATCAAGAAGGGTCGTTTGGTTGTTTATCCAGCCAAGCTCATCGGTATAGTATGGAGTTTCATTTACTGAGCCCTTTGGAAGAGGCTCTCTTGCAATAGTCGATCTCGTTATTTCCACATTTGTGTTTGTCCTTCTGCACGAAGAGAAGGCACCTGAAGAAACAAGGATGACTAACACAACTGCGACTATGATTACCCCGAATCCGATACCGCTACAACCCCCGCACCCCGCACAACCGGCTGCCGCACTAGACCCTGAGCTAGCAGAAACAGATCTTCTTACACCTGAAGTTGGAACCCTGAAAGGAAACGCAGATATCCTTTTTCCAGAAGAACCGCCGAGCCCTATTGATGGCTTCTTGTTGCTTGTCCTGCTGGGAGTGCTTCCTCCTGAGCTACTACTGGAACTGCTTCTTGTGGAACCTCCACTCCGACTACTGCTAAGTGAGCCACCGCTTCTTCCACCACTGCTTCTACTGCTGGATGATGATCCACCACTACTCCTGCTCGAAGAACCCCCACTCCTTTTACTCATCTCTTATCTCCTTTCAAGCAGAGAACCTCTCAGCCTATTATAGGTGAACGGAACGATAATTGTACCCTAAGAAACGAGTATCCGATTGGCAAATCTATCGAGTACCGAAATGTGAGTTGGAGATGCGATGCTCTTTTTCGAAATCTACCAACCTTGATTCTCGTAAGCATATCCAATTGAACTAGATGGTTGTTTTTTTGTGTGCCTCATTTTCAGGGCGGTGAGAATCTCTGCAAGTATACTCGTCTTTCTTTTCCTCAAAAGTCTCCTCTTTCGGCTATCAACTGCAAGAAGACCAGGTCCTCAAGCCGCTAGCCTTTCTCGAGACGGACAACAGTCTCCACATGCCACGTTTGAGGAAACATGTCAAAGGCCTTTATCGAAGAGATTTTGAATCCTGCTTCTACTAACCTGGAAACATCTCTCGCAAGAGTAGCCGGATCACAGGAAACATAGAATATCGTAGAAGGATTAACCTTTTGGAGCAACACAATATCATCGCCGACTCCGGACCTAGGAGGATCAAGGATTATCGTCGAGAAGTGGGTCTCGATCGACTTCAAGTATTCAATGGTATCGCTCATAATCAGGTCAGCGCCGAACATTCCATTGATGTTCGAATTAGCTTTGAGAGCCTTTACTGAAATTGGATTTGATTCTACGGATGTGACGTTCTTCATCTGGCTGCCAATAGTGATGGAGAAGGTTCCTATCCCGCTGTATAGATCAAGAAGTGAATCGCCTTGAGATGACCCAAGTTCGCAAGATATGTGCCTAATAATCGACTCTGTTATTTGGAGATTATTCTGAAAGAATGCAGCAGGAGGAACCTCGAATCTCTTTCCAAAAAGCCCCTGTTCTAGGAGACCTTCCCCAAAAAGCGTTCTCGAAACCCCACGCATAACAACCCTGTCATTTGCGTTCATGAGATGTACAAGAGTAGTTACCTCTCCAAGTGTATTCTTCACCTCATGAACCAACCTGCTCTCATCAGGGAGATGCTCACCCTTCGTAACCAGTATTGCCATTATCCCGCTTCCATTACCCCTGAGAATTAGGTGCTTGAGTTCGCCTTTGCCGTTCGCCTGGTTATAGGGTCTGACTGAGGTTCTTCTCAAAATGCCTTCCATAAAGGCCCTCACCTTTTCAAAACCTTCAAGACCCAATACGCATCCTTGACAGCTAACCGGTGACTTGCTTTTTCTTCTGTAAAGCCCAAGAGAGAGTCCGTTTTTCCCCTGAAAACAAACATACTCCATTTTCAGTCTGTAATTGATCTCCTTTGGTGAAGCGACTATATCGAACTCGTCTAGATCGATCTTGCCAACTCTGCCGAACTGCTCCGCAATGATCTTCTTCTTCCATAAGAGCTGCTCCGGGTATTCCAGAGTCTGCCAATCACAACCCCCACATATCGGAAAGCTTCTACAGAGTCTCTCTCTTCTTGAATTTGAAGGGGTTATGATCTTCTCAACTTTCATCAGGCGAAAATCGCTCTTTCCCTTCTTTCTGCTAGCAAGCACAGCTTCTCCGGGATAACCGGCATCAAGCAGGGCAACCTTCCCGTCTTTTGTCCTGGCAAGTGAGAACCCACCTGTGATAAGCTTTTCGATCCTCAGTTCTTCCATCACATGCTGTCGGGAGCCTCAACGCCAAGAAGCTCCAGCCCGCCTTTGAGAATATTCTGAAGCGCCTTGCACAAAGCTAATCGAGCCCCCGACAAAGCCGGATTCGCGGGATCGACAATTATGTTTTTGTTGTAGTATGCGTGAAAAGCTCTTGATATATCCTCTAGATAGGAAGTCAGGCGATTCGTCCTGTAATCGGTAACTACTGAATCAAGTATTTCAGGGAAGATGGTCAGCAGTTTTATAATTCTTCTGTCATCCTGACTGTCAAGCAATTCTAGAGAATCGCCTGAGACAGCTACGCTCTTCTCCTGTGCAGTCCTGAAGACGTTGCTTATTCTTGCATTTGCGTACTGGACATAGAATACCGGGTTGTCATTGGACTTCTGTCTTGCCAGGTCAATATCGAACAGCATATGAGTGTCGGGATCAAACATCGCAAAGAAATACCTCGTCGAATCGACACCGACCGCTTCTACAAGTTCATCGAGTGTCGTGAATTCACCTCTTCTAGTTGACATCTTGACAACTTCGCCCTCTCTCTTCAGGTTCACATACTGGTGAATTATCACATTGAGGAAATCGTCTTCAATTCCGAGAGCTTTCATTGCGGCCTTCATTCTAGGTATGTGACCCATGTGATCCGCTCCCCAAATGTCGAAAACTTTCTCGAAATTCCTTTGATGCTTATTGTAGTGGTATGCAATATCGGTCATGAAGTACGTGTTTGTCCCGTTAGATCTGACTAGAACCTTATCGTCATCTTCAACAAAACTCGAGACTCTGAGCCACTTTGCACCTTCTGATTCATATGTAAGCCCCTTTCGATCTAGTATCTCAATGACTGATTTCACAGTTCCGTCTTCAATTAGCGAACTCTCAAAAAACACGTTGTCAAATTCCACTCTCAATGTCCTCAAGGTTCCAAGAATATCTTCAAGCATCTTCCCAAGAGCGTACTTCTTGAAGTAACTCTCAGAGTCGTCATTCCAGACACCTTTAAAGCGCTCACCTACTTCTCCTGCAAGATCTCGCGCAATGTCAATTAGGTACCCTCCCTGGTAGCCATCTTCAGGAAGCTCCTCTTCCAGACCGAGGAGTTGATTATACCTTACCCAAAGAGAGCGCCCGAGAAGCCCTATCTGTCTACCTGCATCGTTGATGTACATTTCCCTTTGAACCCTGTAACCTCTCGAAAAGAAGACCCTGTATAGAACATCTCCGAATACTGCCTGACGACCATGGCCAACAGTGAAGGGACCGGTTGGATTTGCACTTGCGAATTCGAGTTGAATGCTTGTTTCGCCCGTCTTTTTCCAGAAATCCGGAGTTTGAAGAATGTTCTCCAAGACCGATGAAACATATTTCGAAGAGAAATCAACATTTATGAACCCCGAACCAGCTACCTCAACTCTGCTGTAATCTAGCTCCTTGCTGAGACTCTCCGAAATCAACGCGGCAATTTCTCTCGGACTTTTCTTGAGAGTCTTTGAGAGCATGAAAGCAACATTTGTCGATAAATCCCCAAATCCCTCAGGAGGCATCTCGATCTTGAAGTCAATCGTCTCGTCTTCAATGGCGAACTCCCTAATTGCATTTTTTACTGAACTTTCCAACTTCTCCTTGAACACCGGGCACCTCCGAATTAGGGCAATATACCTTAGCATACAAAAGCATAACACCGCATTGTTGTGATATGGTTTAGCCTACGTTTCCTCGCGCCAATAAACGCAATTGAAAGCCGGCACTTATATATGTATTATATTAGAGATAACCAAAACAAGGAGGGTTAAGATGGGCGTAAACTTAAAAGGGAGAAGCTTTTTGACGCTACTTGATTTCACAAGCGACGAGATTCGTTATCTTCTGGATGTAGCCAGACAGGTTAAGGTCGAGAAGAGAGCTGGAACACCAACCGTCAGATTTGCAGGGAAGACTCTGGCAATTGTCTTTGAAAAGCGCTCCACACGAACAAGAACTGCATTCGAGACTTCCTTCGGAGAAGAAGGTGGGCATGCTGTCTTTCTTTCGAAAGACGACATTCATCTGGGAGTGAAAGAAGACCTTAAGGATACCGCACGAGTCCTGGGAAGAATGTTTGATGCGATAGCATTCAGAGGCTTCAAACAGGAGACAGTTGATGTGCTTGCCCAGTGGTCAGGGGTCCCTGTCTACAACGGTCTTACTGACCTGTACCATCCAACTCAGATTCTCGCCGATTTCATGACGATCGAGGAGAGCCTGGGCAGCCTTAAGGGTCGAAAGCTTGTCTTCGTTGGCGATTCCAGGAACAACATGGCCAACTCTCTTATGATAGGTTCTGCGAAGATGGGTTTGCATTTCGTTGCATGCGGCCCGAAGAGTCTTCACACAGACCCGGCGATAGTTGATAAGTGCAGGGAGATTGCGAAAGAGTCTGGAGCTAAAGTTGAGGTTACTGAAGACGTGGAGAAGGCACTGATGGATGCCGATGCGGTTTACACCGATGTTTGGGCATCTATGGGAGAAGAAGCAAAGCTGCAGGAAAGAATAGCCCTTTTGAAGCCCTATCAGGTAAATGCCGAGATGATGAGAAAAACTGGAAAGGCGGAGACGATCTTCCTTCACTGCCTCCC
>NZ_DJHG01000139.1:0-4054 GCF_002432955.1 Mesotoga sp. UBA5825
CACATTGCGACCGGCCGGCATCAACGCATAGAGTTTTCGCTGAATGGAGGGCATGATATCTTTTCTGCAATCATCTAGGCCAAACACTTGTCTTCATAATTACTCTATAAATGGTCGAGCAGGTCTCATTCATGCTTCACAAAGGTGTTCTCGCTCAGTTCCCGGAAGGCAACATCCAGTTCCTCCCTGGTGTTCATGACTATCGGGCCTCCCCATGCAACGGGCTCTTTAAGAGGTTTCCCTGAAAACAGCAGGAATCTTATCCCCTCATTTCCTGCCCTCACCCAGAAGGTATCTCCATCGCCAAAGAGAACAGCTCGCTTGCTGTCAATGGCTTCCTCTTCATCAGGATCGAATCTTCCGCTACCCAGCAGTATAAAGATGAAGAGAGTCATATCATCACCGGTCTCGAATGACCACTCTTTTCCGGCTTTGACCTCAGCATCTAGATGCTTGGCCTTCACAAATCTTCCTTCGAATGCTCCGGTGATGTTCTTGTAAGGTCCCGCAATTACGCGCACTGTTGAACCTTCTTCATCTACAGCAGGAACATCCTGACTCTTTATGTCTCCATATTGAGGATTTGCCATTTTGTCCCTGGCACGAAGATTAAGCCGGAGCTGTGCTCCAAGCAATCGTGCCGAGGGTTTGGGCATCTCTTGATGAATGATCCCGGAACCTGCAGTCATCCATTGACAGTCTCCGTCGAGTATTTCGCCTTTGTTGCCCAAACCATTACCGTGCTCTATAATCCCGCTTACAAGATAAGTCACGGTCTCGATGCCCCTATGAGGATGCCATGGAAAGCCCTTAATGTAGTCCTCCGGATCTGTCGAATCAAAGGCATCCAGCAGCAAGAAGGGATCGAAATCCTCAACGTCTCTTTGACCAACTACTCTAACGGGCTTCACTCCGGCACCGTCAACGGCGCCTCTCCCAGTCAAGATCTTGCTGATTTTCCGTATTCTGCTCATTGTAAGTTTCCTCTTCACTCCGCGGCGCATTCTCATGCATCAATACTCAAAAGCCTTTCGCAAAAATGGTGTCTGCAGATCTCCAGTCATGAATGATCTTCTATCTGAATCCCATGATCTATTATCCCAGATAAGCCTCCAGGAACATTCTCATTAGCAAGATAACAGACAACAGGAAGGCCGGACCTTGTCGGCCCGGCTTTGAGGGATGGGGTGAGAAAGCTCATGAAGGTTTCCACTGTCAGTTCTGCTGTACCTGGTAATTAATTGCCGCTTGCTGTGCTTCTATGTCGAGGTTCATGTTCACCTGCACTTTCTTCAAATCATTTTCAAACAAATTATAAGAAAGAATTTTGGTGGTATTGTCGCAGAAATATGGGAAAAGATGAGAGATAACCTGAAAGTTGTTTTCTTTTTTCGGTAAACCTTTTTGAAATATTACAGCATGCACAAAGAGAAAGAATGAGAATTTTCGAATCACTGCGTGCATATTATTCAGTTTCCTTGGATTCACAGGAGATGATGAGAAAATTCCGGTGTGTACTAGAAACTATCTAAGTTCATTTTTCAAAGAAGGCGGACCGATAAGAAGGTGCTCAGAGCGTATTCACCCCTAGGGGAATTGGACAAGTAAGTTAGGAATAGTAGACTAAGAAGGGGCGAATATGGAGAGAGTAGAGATGAGGGGAAAGCAAAGAGGCCAAGTAAGGATCTAGGATCTCCTGAAGCCTTGAAGAGCTCTTTAATCCCCTCTCGAGAGGGGTGTCGACGGCTTCATCGTCGACGGGGTGTGTGCACACATCAAGAATAACCCTCATGTTCAGCATGGCGGAATTAATAGCGTCTCGGATATGGTGAAAAAATGATTTAGTCTACAGTCATCCCTGAGCCTCCCCTGAAAATCTCCTGTTCAGGGGCATTTCGGACCTGATCCGGAATCCAAAATTCATAAGCCTCCCGCTGAAATTGCCATTACTTTATGCTCTTGCTCTCTCGGCGATGTTGATTTCGGAGGACGGTGGACCGTTGACGACCATCTATCAATTCTCACACTCTCGCAGCGAAGCTCTCGACAATGCTCTTTCTCGCATGATGTTATCCAAGGACGTGTTCTGGTCCAAGGCGAAGGACCAAGGACGGCTCTTTACAGTAATCAGCGGGCCCTTATTCTTAAGCGGACACCGGCTGTATACACTTTCAGCTGCTCATTGCCCGACGAAGCCTGACTGGCTTCAAAATCGCCTTTTGCCGAAGGCAGCATTGCGACCTGGCGTGATCTTCGCCAGCCTTGCGTCCACTGATGTTCTTCAGTGCAATGCGTCCCACCGAAGGCGGCATTGAGTCTTGTTTCAATGAGAACTGACCTCTCCGAAGCCTGACTGGCCAACGAAGGTGACTGGCCCATATCAGCTCGTTCTTTTCGAATCATAAAGCTCCAGAACTCTCGGTTCGTTCTTGAAATCCCTGTAGAAAAGGAAGATGATGAAGGCATTTGCCGCGTAGAAGGCAGTGCTAAGCAAGAATAACACGGTATAGCCGCTTATAGTAGTACCAACTATTAACCCGAAGATCATAGCGGCTACGGCCCGAACAGTATTGTTCAGAAAACCGTTGATTCCAGATACTGTTGATAGTTTTGAATCTGGAACGTATGAGAAGATTATTGACGTCATGATCGGGTTTGTTATGTTCATGAAGACGAACCTGAATGCGTAAAGAATCGTGAATAGAATCGGCTCTCTGACGACTACTAGAGAGAGCATCAGTGGGATTACAAGCAACTGCATTGTCAGGTTGAATTTCAGTGCGCCGAAGCGTCTTCCTAATCTGTGGGATAGTGTCGATCCGGCGGCAGTCCCTAATTGTGCAATAGAAAGGGCGATACCTATACCTGTTGCCGACATGTTGAAAAGGTCTTTGAATATCAAATTTCCGAAATGTATGAAGAGACCGGCTCCGAAGCCCACGGTTGCCGTGGATATGAAGTAGTATGCAAGCACCTTCCTCTGGTCGTTCTGAAGTCCCGAAAAGTTGAATAGTTCCTTGAGTCTGGATCTCGATTCCGTCATCTCAAGCTTTATGACAGGTATTATTGCAGGTAGATGGGCGACCATCGAGATTATCAAAGTCGTTTGAAGGCTGAAAAGATCTCCGAATGCCCCACCAATGAAATTGCCGATGACTCCACTTGCCATGTTGATTCCGAAGTTCAGACCGAAGACCTTCGCTCTGTTTCCCGTCTTTGTTATGCTTGTCATTGTCGCCATGACTACGGTGAAGGCAGTAACTGTAAACCCACCTTTGATAAACGATAGAACGATTATAAACGTCGGATCAACTACGAAAGCAAGCGCGATTCCAGATACGGGAACGACAATCGCAGAGAGAAAGAGAATCTTCTTCTTTCCGATAGAATCTGCGAGAACGGCTGTGAGCAGCCCTATGATCGCCGATCCCCATAACTGGGCAGAAGTCACGTTGCCTATGAGTTGATTTGAGAAACCGATTTCTCTCAGATACAGATTATAGACAACGCGGTACATTGAGATTGTTATAGTGGTGATGAATGTATAAGTCAGCAGTAATACGATTCTCTTTCTCAACAAAAAGACCTTCTTTGTTTGATTTGCTTACTATATATTACCATTTTGGAAGGATTTTGTGGGATGATTAGGTTCGCCAGTCTGCTGACGCAGGCCAGTCTCGCCTTCGGCGAGGCCAGTTCCGGCTGCGCTGGCTTGAAGAACCACTGAACGCTGAAAGATCCGACTGCGATGAAACGCCTGCGGTTGAATGTCGTCGAAAACAACGCTGTCAGTCAACAGACCTTTGACAAGATCGAAGCACATATCCCGGATCGAACCCGGGATGACCCTGAACAGGACCACCATACAGGAGCCCTGAACAGGAGACCCCAAACAGGAGCATTTTGGGGCAGGCTTATCAAGAGAGGCTCCACGGGATGAGAGCCTTTTCTTCTTCAAGAGTAACTGGCATGCTTCAGGCCAGGATCTTGTTCTTAAACCGAGAACGATGGAACGAGAAGACGCTTTGAGTCTGAGATGAAGCTTCGCTTCGAG
>NZ_DJHG01000135.1:0-27876 GCF_002432955.1 Mesotoga sp. UBA5825
TTTTCTCTCGTCTTCTCGTGAGTGAGCGAACGCCTCGACAGTGCTCTTTCTTTAAGAAAAAGGCTCTCGGGTTTGATTTCAACAAAGTCGGTTCTAAACAGCGCTCAGCGGGTCTTCGTTCTTAAGCGTACAGCGGAGTTTCTGGCGCAGAGAACATCTCGACAATGCTCTTTCTCGGTTGATCTTATCGTAGGACGGCTCTTCAAAGCGAAAAGCGGTTCTTCAATCGCAAAACGGCTCTTTGGCGAGCGATCTTACACAGAAGGAATTTGGGATACGTTGCCCCCTACGATGAGTTAGTTATATGATCATTATCCATGGTCTGTGAACCCGGAAGCTTTCGAACCTGACTTTAACCTTCGGGAAGTCTTCTCCGAGTGTTACAAACTCCGCAGTACCGTCAGGATTAAGAAGTACGGTGTCTTCACTGAACAGACCGCCTATCCTTGGACAAAGTACATAGCTGGCAGGAGATCTTATCTCAATCAATGAGTTCGGAGCAAATGAAAATCTTTTCTGAATGTAACCGATACTTCCCCCAGGGCTGAAGTGTGTTATCTCATCTACCGCATTAAGAGCAATATATGCGTTTCTAATCTCTTCGTATACTTCGCCCATGCTCTTTGCCCTCATTATCGCAACAGCAGCCTTGGCGGCAACGCCGGAGGCTCTCTCGTGCTTCTCCTCAATTGCTTGAGGCAACGCTCCAAAATGGAAGTATCTGCTGAGAGAAACGGAAAGTCCTTGCTTCCTTATTGTCGCCCTGAGCATCAAATAACGGTCTATCTTTTTTGCTGTTGAAACCGGATAAGGAGACTTTGTGATTCTCTCATCGGAAGCTACGCACAAAGTTGGAGCTTCAAGTCCTGACTCGATAAAGATAGCCCTCAATACTTTTTCGATTTCCAGCTCCGTCATACCGGGTTGCAGTTCAGGTGCAAACTCGCACAAGATATTCTCAGTAAGCTTTCCAACTACTCTCAGACGCAATATCTCTCGATCGTCGAGAATTTGCATTTTCTCATAGAAGGACTTTTCCAAAGGCACATAGTTTGAGCAGGAGTGAAAACATTCACAATCAACTGCGGTCTTTCTGAACTTTTCACATATTTTGCTTATTGTCTCCCTGCAGTTTTTATATTCATCGATAGCAAGTATCTCAATCCCCGCCGGAAGAATCTCGTCCTTGATTCTTTCAGCATCGTAGCTTGGACTAAGTGCAACTACCATCGATTCCGTGACTAGAAGCCAGAAAGCTCCGAAGTCAGCCGAAGTGTCTATTCTCGGATCGACCTCGCCTTTGAAGAACCACTGAATATTCGAGTTTCTTGTCAAGAGGACTGCTTCTACGGAAGCTTCCCCGATGTATTCTCTGACAACCTCGTGTCTAGTCAAACACACCCCTCCACCTCACATTAAACCTATTCTATCAGAGGAGACAATATATATTCAGCGAATATGCACTGATAGACTTTCATACTTCGGTTCCTTGTTCCGACGGAATTTGTAAGCATTCAAAATAGACTTCCGTTCTTAGTGATATGGTATAATTGCTGTGATTTCTGTAGTTGTTGTATAGAGCAGTTCTGCAATGATTGCTGTCGATTCCTTATATAGGTTATCATGCGAGGAGGGGATAAAATGCAAATTGGTGAGTATGTTAAAAGCGCCGACTGGAAAAGCGAAAAACACGTGCCGGTTATTGACATTCCTGAAGCTATTAAGCCGGGTGAAGCATTCAATGTAGAGATCACGGTGGGCAAAGAGATTTCTCACCCAAACACTATCGAGCATCATATCAAATGGTTCGATCTGTACGCAATCTATGATGATGGCCAGTTTCTGATTCATCTGGGTCACATCGAGTTCACTCCTGTAACAACACAGTCTAAGGCAGTTTTTAATGTGAAACTTGAGAAGTCAGGTTCTCTAATCGCCACCTCTTACTGCAATATACATGGTCTCTGGGAGAGCAGTAAGAGAGTTGATTTCTGATTAAGGAGGTTGGCACGATGAAGTACAGATGCACTATCTGCGGTTATATTTACGATCCCGAAATTGGAGACCCCGATAACGGCGTAGATCCCGGGACCACTTTTGAGGATGTTCCAGAGGATTGGGTTTGTCCGCTTTGCGGAGCTAGCAAAGACGACTTCGAACCAGTCGACTGAGATGAGGCGGGAGAATCACTCCCGCTTTTCTTTACCTCAACGGGGGTGTTATTGTGAAAGATTATGTGATAGCCCTTTCCGGCGAAGCCGGGCAGGGGTTGAATACAATTGGCGATATGCTTGCACTAAGTCTCTTCAGAAATGGCTACTGCATCTTCACAGACAAGAGTTACCACTCAAGAATAAGGGGCGGAGAGTACGTCTACAGAATTCGGATCTCGGAGTCTCCTCTTCACTCGATGCGACAGGAGTTCGATCTAATAGTTTCTCTTAGCAAGAATACTACGCTTTCACAGCTAGAGTACTTCCACGATGGGACAACTCTTGTGTTCGATTCCGACTCAGATCGTGTAACACAGGAGGATGTCGATTTCAGGCTTAATGTGAAAGACTTTCCCTTCAAATCGATCGCCAAAGAGGCCGGGGAACCAAGAGCTCAGAATGTTGTTGCACTGGGTGCTATCCTCAGCCTATTCAAAGTAAAAAAGGAGATCCCTTCTCGACTCATCGAAGAGGTCTTCTCCGGAAAGGAAGAGGTAATCAAACCAAATCTCGAAGCGTTGAAGAAAGGTTACGATCTTCCTCTGTCGATAGAGGTACCCGATTTTGACGTCCAGGAGCACGACTACTTTCTGATGAACGGAACTGAAGGTACAGGTTTGGGAGCGATAGCTGCCGGCTGCAGATTCCTCGCTGCATATCCCATGACACCAGGTACGGGAGTCATGACATTCCTTGCCGCAAACGCTGAGAAGCACGGAATTGTTGTTGAACAGGCCGAAGATGAGATTGCTGCAGTGAATATGGTTATCGGTGGCGCATTCGCGGGGGCTCGTTCTCTTGTCACGACTTCAGGAGGCGGTTTTGCGCTCATGCAAGAAGGTGTCTCACTTGCCGCGATGACTGAGACTCCTCTGGTTATAGTCGATGCTCAGCGTCCAGCTCCGGCAACTGGTCTGCCGACGAGAACGGCTCAAGAAGACCTCCTCTTTGTCGTAAACGCCGGACATGGAGAATTTCCGAAGTACGTTGTCGCACCAAGAACCCCCAAAGACGCCTTCGAGTTAACTGAAAAGGCGTTCTTCATTGCCGACAAATATCAGATTCCTGCGATCATTCTACTAACCGAATCGCTCGTAGACTCCTCGGCAACCGTAGAAGCACCTATACACAAAGACGAGTTGCTCGAGAGGTTCATTGTTGAAGGAGACGAAGGATACCGAAGATTTGAGATTACCGATGACGGCATCTCTCCAAGAGCAGTCCCCGGAGGTAAGGCTTTGGTTAGGGTAGACTCCGATGAACATGATGAATATGGGTTCATAACCGAGGACCTCAATATAAGGAAGAAGATGGTCGAGAAGAGAATGAGAAAGATTGATGCTCTGCTCGGTGAACTTGCCGCTCCCGCCAAGTTCAATCTCGATGCCCCCTTGATTCTAATAAGTTGGGGCGACAGCTGGGGAGCTATCGACGAGTTTACTGTTGGCAGAAAGGATATTGGTTACGTCCACTACACCGAAGTCTTTCCAATCGATCCCGAGATTAAGGAAGAACTGGAAGGGAAGAGACTTGTTACCGTCGAAGGGAACTTCACGGGGCAGTTTGCCAGTTTACTGAGGTCGAAGACCGGTCTTCCTATTGAGCACATAGGTAGATACGACGGCCGTCCGATCAGCGCAAACTGGATAGAGAAGACGCTCAAAGAGGAGGGGATTATATGAGTTTTTTGAGAGAAGTTGACCCGGCATGGTGTCCCGGATGCGGGAACTTCCCCCTCAGAATGAATCTTGCGAGCACTCTCGAGGAGATGGGGGTAGATAAGTCTCATTTTGTGATGGTAACCGGAATAGGGCAAGCCGCCAAGATGCCTCACTATTTGGATATCAGTTTCTTCAACGGACTGCATGGAAGAAGCCTTCCAGTTGCCTTTGCAATAAAGGCAGTGAATCCGGAACTCACAGTTATTGCCGAGTCTGGAGACGGAGACATGTACGGTGAGGGTGGAAATCATTTCATTCATGGAATTCGAAGGAATTTCGACGTTACTGTTCTGATTCATGACAACCAGATTTATGGCCTCACAAAGGGACAGGGATCTCCGACTACCGGTAAAGGCCAGAAGACAAGTTCTCAGCTGCAGGGTGTTATAAACGAGCCGTTGAATCCTCTCGCACTGGCGATAACGATGGACGCCGCCTTCGTAGGCAGAACTTTCACTGGTGACAAGGAACACTTCTTCAAGGTCGTTTCTGCTGCGTTCAATCACAAAGGTTTTTCCGTGGTCGATATAATGCAGCCCTGTGTGACTTTCAACAAAGTGAATACGCTCAAGTTTTACAAGGAAAGGCTTTACGACGTGAGTGAAGAGAACGGCAACTACGATCCGACCGATAAGCCAAACGCCTTAAAGAAGGCCCTAGAATGGGGCGAGAAGATTCCTATGGGAGTTTTGTACTTGAACGAAAAGGAGACGTATCACGAACTCCATCCTGTTCTCAAAAAGAAGATCGTTCTGGCAAATGAGAGAAGGCAGATTGATATTTCTGCTGAGATGGAAGCCTTCAGGTAAAGAGCATAGAGATCCAAGTAAATATCGGTGACAGAATCAGGGCCGGAAGAAAGTTTCCGACCTTGATTTCTTTTATTTCAAGCAGTCTGATTCCCAGCCCGAGAAGCATTAGTCCCCCAACACCGGAGAAATCTCCCATGTATTGAGGGGTCTGTAGAAAGGAAAGAACACCTGCAAGAGATACTAGCCCTCCCTGTACAAGGTATACTGCTGCTGCAGAGAGGAGCACACCCTTCCCGAGAGTCGCGGCAAGCATTACAGATGATATTCCGTCCATAAGGGATTTGATGTAAATGAGCTCATTCTCTCCCGAAAGACCTGCACGTAGCGATCCGATAACCGTCACCGGGCCTGCAACGAAGAGAACCGAAGCAGTTATGAATCCCTTGACGAAGTTTGCATCTTCGCTTCTCTTGCCCACAAGTCTCCCTATCTTCTCCTCAATATCAAAGAATTCTCCTATAGCCCCTCCGACAATAAGACTACCGAGCACGACGAGGACGCTGTTGGTATCGAGAAACATGCTAATTCCCAGACCCATTGTCAGGAGTCCTATTACTTGAAAGAAGACCTTTCTATAGCGCTCCTTCAGAAGTTTTCCACCGAAGAGTCCTAGCAATGATCCAATGATTACAGCGACGGTATTGACAATGACAGAAATATTCAACATCTCTTATCTCTCCTAATAAATAGAATCAACTCTTCTTCGCTTTGAGGGAAGCGGCGGAAAAGTTTGTAGTAGTTTAGCAGATACCGCTCCTTCTCTTCAAGTCGCTCCCGATGAAGATTAAGGTCAACATAGTCAGCAACAGTAACAAAAAAGTCAATTCTTCCATCTTTGAGATTCATAACATGTGTCGCTAAGTCCATAAACTCTGCCGGCCAGTGGGTCGCCACTACGACCGTCTTGTTTTCACTCTTTTCTACGTTCAAAATCTTCCGTACGGTTGCGACCGCCTTTTCATCTAGGCCGGATGTCGGTTCATCCAACAAGATGATCTCTCTATCGAGCGCGATTATCGAGGCGATTGCGACAAGTCTCTGTTCGCCGCCGGAAAGAGATAGAGGTCTCCTCGTTCCGAACTCGGCAAGATCAAAGCCTATCGATTCGACTATTTCTTCCAGACCTCTGGAAGCATTTCTTCCCGATCTCCTGATACCGAACTCTATCTCCTCTTTCACCGTGGCGTTGAAAAAACAATCCTCGGGATACTGGAAGATCATCGAGGAGATCGAAGAGAGGTCGCGGGATTCGCAATCAATTGCTCCTTCATCGGGTTCGATGAGACCGCAGAGAAGCTGGAGAAGTGTAGTCTTACCGGCACCGGTCCTTCCAGTAAGTATCACGAAGTCTCCCCGCTTCAAATCAAACGAAATCTTCTCAAGAGCCGGAATCCTCGAGTCCTTGCCCGGTCCCCTATAGGCGAATGATGCTTTACGAACCTTCAGCATGACTGGACTATCTCAAAAGGAACCGACATCCCGGCTTCATAGAATAGCGAAGGAGTCCTCTTGAGTTCTTCAATACCCCCGTCGAAGAGCTTTCTCCTGTTTCCGATTATCACGAAGCGATCAAAGCCCACGACTTCAGAGAACCTATTAGTTGCGAATAGTACAGAAGTCTCTGAACCGACAATTTCTGAAACCGTTTGCAGTATACTCTCTCTATCTTGCCTATCCATCATAGAAAGAGGTTCATCAAGCAGCAGAATAGATGGTTCCGAAATCAAGGCGGCAGCAATGGATACGAGCTGACGCTGCCCACCCGAAAGCGTAAGGATGTCTCGATCCAAAATCTCCGTTAAACCGAATTTCCTGGCACATTGCTGGATTCTTTCGAAAATTCTGTTCCTGTCCAGTTGCAGAGATTGAAGCGGAAAGGCAAGATTCTCTTCCACGGTCGCGCCAAAAAGTGCAGACTCGGGATTCTGAAAGACCATTCCGATTCCGCCATCTAGAGTAATCTTCCCAGAACTGAATCTTTTCAGGCCGGCAATCGTTCTAAGAAGAGTTGTCTTCCCCGAACCATTTCGTCCAAGAAGCGCTACGCTTTCTGCCTTTGAAACATCGAGAGAAAAGCTTTCCAGGATCTTTCTTCCATCGGCATGCACGGTTACAGCTTCAAGAGACAGAAGAATATCACAGCTTTCTCGAGACATAGACTCTTATACCGCCTGATTTCGTCGTAGTAATAACATTTCCGAAAGTCGTTTTCATTATCCCTTCAAGTCTCGACCCGCCTTTATTATGATAGGCGACTATCTGAAGTCTTCCATTTTCAGTTAAGAATTTCGGCGCTTCACAAATCAGCTTTTCCCAAACCGCTTTACCCGCAGCCATGGGTGGATTAGAGAGAATCGAATCGAATCGAAAACCCTCCCATGGATCGTAGAGGTCGCCTTTGCGGATGTCAGCTAGCAGATTGAAGTCCCTCGCATTGATCTTCGAAAAAGTCACCGCCCTGGTATTAGTGTCACTCATGAAAAGCTTTAGGTCGGGGTTTTCAAGTTTGAGGGTTATTCCTATTGGCCCGTAGCCACAGCCCAAATCCAGAAGATTCTCTTGGCCGTCCAAAACACAGTTTTCGATCAGTATAAGAGAGGCCCTATCGGCTTTTCCGAAGGCAAAGACGCCATCCGGACTCTTAAAGGAATACGAATGACCGTTCTTCAGCCTGAACGTGGCGGTTTTAACTCTTTCCGGAGCTTCTGTCTGGTCCGTATAATAGTGCCGAAAGTCTTCTCTCATCCAAGTCTGCCCAGCTTTCTTCCTCCGAGTATATGGAAGTGGAGATGCTCGACTTCCTGACCGGAATCGCTGCCTTGATTGACTATGAGCCTGTATCCGCTGCTTTTTATTCCTTTTGACTCGACGATCTCATTCACCAGTGAGAACAGACTCTTGACGGCTACTCCATCACATTCTGCCAGCTCTTCGAGTTTCGCGATATGCCTTCTTGGAACGATTAGAATATGGGCCGGAGCCGAAGGATTGATGTCGTCAAATGCCACGAAAGTTTCGTTCTCTGCAATGTAACTGCTCTTGATTTCTCCGTTGGCGATTTTGCAGAAGATGCAGTCCAATGATCTCACTCCCTATCAATATAGTGATTCTTCATTATCTCTACAAGTAGATCCGCGGACCTTCCCGAAAGATTCGCGAAGTTCCTGTCGAAGTCTCTATTGGACTGTTCGTCAGCTCTGTCGAGAATAGTCTTCAGGACGATAAATCCGCAACCGTTCTCGTAAGCGACTTTTGCGAATGGTGCCGAATCCATGTCAAGTGCAAGTCCTCCATATGAGGAGTGCACTTCATCTCTTATAGATGAGTTTGCAACTACTGCATCGCCGGATAGAATCTTTCCAAACTTTCCTGCCTTGAAATATACTCTGAGGAACCTCATAAGAAGACTGTCCGATGCCTTCATAACCATCTTACCTTCGCTGAGAGGAAAGACTGTGTCGTACTCCTCGAATTCAGTGCCGACTACAACGTCACCAATTTCCACGGACTCATCTATCCCAGCCGCACCCGAAGTAAGGACCGCAAGTCTTGGGCTGAATCGATCTATCATCTTTTGTGTAATCATTGAGGCCTCGACTTTGCCCACAAACCCTCCACAGGCCACGACTTCGTTATTGCCTATTACTCCTCTGCAGTAGTGCCTTCCAAGAATCTCGCCCGATTCGAGGACAAGCATACTGTCCATCACAGGTCTCACTTCTGGAAGAAAGACGCCGAGAGCAAGAATCATGTCAACACCTCCATAGAGGATTATAACAAATAGGGGACCTCCGGTCCCCTATTCTTCTTCGTCGTCCTCGGCCGATATCTCTTTCACGAGTTCAGCCCAGGATTTGTTCACCTCTTCGAACTCCTCATCTTCAACGGAATATAGGTAGGGATTCTCATCGTCATCGTATTCAACTCTAAAAACAATGTACCCATCTTCTTCTCCGGCCAGTGAGACATCCTGTCCTTCTTCATAGAACTCCTCGACGACCCAGTAAAGCTTTCCATCGCTCTCAAGCTCGGCAATTACGTCGAAATGATGTTCTACTCCTTCTTCATCTGTGACCGTAAATCTGTCAAACTCAGCATCCTCTCCATGATCATGATCACAGTCAGGATCTGTACATTCGTCGCAGTCATGCATTTCAAGTTCTTCTCTTTCTTCCATCATAAACCTCCATTATTTCGCGATTCGGTTCATAGTAACATAGTAACGTTGAAGACGCAACTTGATGACCGATGAATAATCTTATACACTGTATCTGGAGTGTGAAGGCAGTGCTTGAAATCGAGAGAAAGTTCCTCTTTGGAAAAGATTTGCCAGTAGAAATTATCGAAGAGGCAGAAAGACACCAGTTGATTATTCAGTGGTATCTAGACCATCCCGATAGGCGGAGAATAAGACTCGGAGTTGATGAATCTGAGATTTCTCTACTTGAGACCGTGAAATCTGGGAGCGGTCTCATTAGGGAAGAGGAAGAAAAGTATCTCGATCCTGCCAAGATCACCGAGATAGCTGAACAACTCAAGACATCCAGGGCAGTTATTAAATCGAGGCATATTTTTGCTCGCATGCAAGTTGAGGGTGTAATTGACTGGTATCTTCTTCCCCAGATAGGGTATGTTTTTGAAGTTGAAACGTCCAGTCCATTTGTGAGACTTCCCGATCCATGGGAATACTGGATGCAACCGCAAGAAGGGTTTAGAGAAGTCACCGAAGAACCATATTACACAGCTAGATCTCTCGCAGTGGTTGTTCACGACATTGAAAACATCTTTCCTATGAGTTTGCCACTGATTAGCAAAAAACAGATGAAAAAATTTGAGATGCTCCTGAAACTGATCTACTAGAGCCCTAGCCCTTATCTATTTGAAGTGCAGAAGTAAGCAGTTCCAGATAGCTCTTATCGCTGTTCATTGTACGGAGGGACAGATCCACGACGAAAACTCCATGCACTGAAATCTTCTTTCTATTTGAATCTTTGTAGCCAGCTCCATCATGAATAGCGAAGAATCTCCCGTTGTCCTGGCCGAGATAGATCAGCGTATGGCCCGGCATATACAGTGGATTTCCGGGTCTTAGGGACCGCAACTGAACCTTCCTTTCTTCTGAATTTCCCTCGAAGAGAATTTTGTTCTTGGATCCCAGCATTTCCTGAGCCCAAGCATCTCTGGGAAGTACGAGGCCAAAAGAGGCGAAGATATCCTGAACGAATCTCGAACAGTCCCTCCTGTTGTAGAGGCCTCCCCAGCCGTAACGCTCGCCGAGCATCTTGAAGGCTTGATTTAATATCTCCCTGCCGGTGAGCTTCAAGTTCCCGATTCTTACATCTTCGCTCATTCTCACAAGGCCTTTTCGAAAACTCAGCGAGCCCAATCTCTCTCTTGCAGGAATCTTGACTGTGAAACAACCAAATGGTCCTTGCGCATGGAGATTCTCGCTTTCTTCGGGATCCTCAAGAGGGAGTTTGTCTCCCATTTGCAGAAACAAACCCGAAGAATTTAGTTCAAAGGGGTCAGGCTCGATCTCTACTCTGCTGCCAGTTGCAAGGAGGAAGTTACTCGACCGGTAGAAGTTCTGTACAGAGAGCCTGCTTTCCGTAGCGGCAGAATCATTTGCCTTCAGCCAGCCTCTGTAACCTGGGGTTTGAACGAAAAGCCACGAAGTGTCCCTGCTGCGCGCTAGAACCACAAATGGTGTCCCAAGGCTTACAGAAGTCAACTGGAGGCGGTCATTGTCGATATACTCGTCGCAGGAAATGAAATCTGTGGGCAGCGCTCTCAGATGAGTCCTCCGAGTCACGATGCCAAACTTCTCGGCAATATCTTGATCAAGGATAGCGGTAGCATTGTCAACGATGTCTCCGCGAATTCCCGAAGGGACAATCTCTCCTTCATTGCTCAAAAGAGGAGTTTGCATGAAGTGCTCGGGAATTGAACCGTTGATCATTGCTCTTACTTCATCAAACACAAGTCTCAAAGGAAAGTTTTCGAGCTTACAGGCAAATGCAGCGCGACCAGAAGCTTCAGCGCGTGAGATAACCGATCCGTTGAAAGCATGAATCTCATCCTCACTCAGCCACTCTTCATCTGGATCGGTCATCTTCTCGCACCAGAAGTTCGATTGCTGCATCTCTTTTGAAACGTTCTCCGGAAAGACCATGTACCGCTCAGAAGCCTTCTTCATCTTTGAAAACACCCCTTCCCGCTGCCTATTTGATTGCTCCCACTGTAATTCCTTGCAGGAAGTACCTCTGGAAGGCAAGGAAGACAATGATCATAGGAATTGCCGAGTAAGTAGCACTGGCCATTAGATACGAATACTGCATTGGAACCTGTTCCTGCAAGAGAGAGAGTCCTGCCTGAAGAGTTCTCATCTCCGAAGTGTTAGTAACAATCAGCGGCCAGAGGAAACTGTTCCACTGCCCCATGAAAGTGAAAATCCCCAGCACCGCCATTGCAGGCTTTGAAATAGGCACGATTATCTTCGTGAATGTCCTGAATTCGCTTGCACCATCGATTCTCGCCGCCTCGATGATCTCGGTTGGAACAGAGACCATAAACTGTCTCATCAGAAATACTCCGAAGGGAGCAGCAATCGCAGGCAAGATCAGCGCCTGATATGTGTCTACCATACCCATTTTCGAGATCAGGATGTATAGAGGCACAAGTGTTACCTGCGTAGGTATCATCATCGATGCAATGTATATAGAGAAGATCACTTTGCTTCCTGGGAATTTCTTCTTTGCAAGGGCGTAACCGGCCATGGCACAAACAAAGATCTGAGCAAGTGTGACCGTACCCGCAACTATGAAGCTGTTCAGAGTCCATCTGAATATTATCTTCCTTTCGAAAAGGTCCTTGAAGTTCTGGAGAGTAGGATTCTTTGGTATGATATCCGGAGGGAACTTCATGGTCAAAGATGGCTGAGTAAAGGCAGTGGCCACCATCCAGTATAGAGGAATGAAGGCGAGGGAAGCGAGTACTCCGAGAATCACCAAAGAGATCGCCTTTTTTATATTAGTCTTGGTCTTTGCTTTCATAACCGATCACCTCAATACTCCACATTGGATCCCAGCCACTTGAACTGGATTATTCCAAGTACAACCAGGATTGCGAACATAACCATTGACATTGCAGAAGCAAGCCCAAGGTTATAGTTCTTGAAGGCAGTTTCATAAATCAAATAGGCAATTGTCGTTGTTGAGAACTCTGGACCACCGCTTGTCATGATGTAGATATTCGAAAAGGTCTGAAAGTTCGCGATCGTTCCCATAACGAGAGCATAGAGGATAGTTGGCTTCAACAATGGCACCGTGATCTTTCTGAAGACCGTCCATGAGCCTGCGCCTTCCAGTGTGGCAGCCTCAAAGTAGTATTCGGGGATCGATGCCATCGCTGCCGAAAGAAGAACTATAGTCGAACCTCCCCCCATTATTACCTGCATAATTATCAGCGATGGCATTGCCGTCAAGGACCTTCCAAGCCATACTACCGGTTCCAGCCCGAGAACGGTCATAAAATAGTTCAGAAGTCCGAAGTTCGGATTGAAAACCCATAGCCAGATCATTGAAATGATGACGGCAGAAGTAACATGCGGCAGATAGAAGGCCGCTTTGAAAAAAGTTCTTATGCCTTTTCTGAACGGGTAGATGAGCACTGTAACAAGCAAAGCCTTTCCAAGCCATAGCGGAACTACACCAAAAGTGTAGACAAAAGTGTTTCTAAGAGACTTCAGAAAGAGCCAATCGCTCAGAATGCGTTTATAGTTGTCGAACCAGATAAATGTCTGTGAGAAGACGTTGTACTTGAACATACTGAGGTACATGCCCCAGCCAACCGGTACAAGAAAGAATACTGCAAACAGGGCAAAATGCGGAAGAATGAAGAGATATCCCGATCTACCCCTCCACACGTCGTTCAAGGTAGTTTTCCGTCTTATTGGTTTAACTGGAATCTGCTCCAAATCGATCACCCCATTAAACGGGAACAGCCCCGTGCCCTCAGGGGCGGGGGGCTGTTCCCTTCAACTCATCTGCTCAAAAATAGTAAGAGAGTGCCCGGTTCGCCTCGGTCACAAAACTATCGAGGGCCTCCTGAGCGGTCTTTGTCTTACCAAAGGCTCCCTGCATAGAACTGGTGAAGAACTTGGATATCTCCGACCAAGGGAAGCTCTGAGAACCAAAGAAGTCCATACCTGTCTCATCCATTATTCTTGCAAAAGTCTGAGCCTGTTCGTTGAGATAGTTGTCGTTCTGGAAGAGTATCGCATTAACTGACTTTCTCGCCGTAAGATAAGTCAAGCTCTCCAGCAGCGCCGTGTTCTCCTTGTTTGTCAGGAATTTTGCAAACTCCATTACGGCGTCCCTCTTTGCTTTGTCGTTCTGCTTGAAGACAACAAAGCCGCTGGCAGTAGCGTATGACGCACCCTTCTTTCCTTCAACGTGAGGGAATGGGGCAATTACCGGATAGAATGACTCTGTGAGCTGACCGGATTTTACGTATCGTGTGATTCTACCGATCTCGTAAGGACCGCCAAATCCGATGCTCGTTCTGTGAGAATGGAAGTTACCTATAACATCATATACTCCCATCGCTTCAACGGCACTGGGAGCGACCTTGTGTACTTCAACTAGATCGAGAAGGAACTGAAGGCCTGCAACTGCCTCAGGAGTATTGAAAGTAACCTCCGTCTCATCTTCATTAGTCAGTTTCGCTCCATGTGCATAGATGAAATTCATAAGGTTGTGCGTGTCCTGCGCTCCGAAGCTGATTGCATAATGGTCAATCTTGCCGTCGCCGTCGGAATCCCATGTAAGCTTCTTGGCGATTTCGACAAACTCTTCCATTGTCCAGCCCTCTTCTACTATCTTTCGCCAGTCGACGCCGGCCTTCTCGAAATCGGGAGTGTAGAGGAGCATGCTGGTTCCCATGCCATTCGTCCCGAGATTCCATGGCCAGATGTAGTGCTTACCGTCGACATAACCTGTCTCGAGAGCAAGATCGTAGAAGTCTTCAAGGTCTTCGGGAGAGATGTAATCATCGATCGGCTCGAGCAGTCCCGCTCCTACCCATCTGTTGTCCCAAACGGGGCCTTTGAAGATGTCGGGCTGAGTTCCGGTCGCGATGGCCGCAGCCATCTTCTGTGAATACTCCGTGTTTCCGACAACTACGTACTTGACCTCAACGTCTGGATGAAGTCTCATGAACTCCTCGGCAGCCCACTTCGGGAAGTCCTCTTCCGTCGGAGCCTTATCGGCCGGGAAGCCTGGAGGTGCAATTCTCCACGGGTTGATCCACCAGGTGATTGTGATCTTCCCGAGCGCAGAAATTGGAACAGCGAGCATCAACAATACAAGAAGAATAACGCTAAGCCTTTTCATAAAAACACCCCTTTCGATGTGAAGTTAACTCAAAGGTACTCCTTGAGTCTTTCTCGTAGACTCGATGGATCTGTGAATTGAAAAGCGATAATTCCCATATCTGCCGCCGCTTTCACATTTCTTGCCGTATCATCTGTGAAGAAAGCCTCCTCAGGCCCGCAATCCTCTTCATGAAGAATATGACTGTAGAATCGTCTATCGGGTTTCGCAAACCCAATAATGTGCGAGGCGTAGACCCTGTCAAAGATGTTGTAATCGCCTCTTGACCTATGTACCTCGTAATGTGGTTCAATTGTGTTTGTTCCGGCAATCACTCTATATCTCTTACGCAACTGCTTAATTATTTCTATGGTCTCTTCAATTGGGGTGGGCTTGAAGAACATCTCCCAGATATTCGCCGGAACCGGTCTGCCCAGCTTTCTGGAGAGGGAAAAAACAAACTCCCCAACAGTTATCCTTCCGGTCTGCAAGGCAGTAAGGTTTTCCGTCTCGGCAATTTCGACGAAATCGTGTTCAGAAATCCCCAAGAAGTTTCTAATAGCTGGAACTACGCTGGTATTATCGGCTATTACTCCTCCCACATCGAAAACAAAAAGCTTCAAGACGACCTCCCGGAATGTCTTTACAAGAGTACAACGAATGAATATTAACGGCACAAAATGGCTATAACTCCCATTCGTAACAACCCTAAAAAAGAAGATACCAAAGTGTACTTTAATATAATACTATTTTGAGGGACGAGAAATCAAGTTTTTGTGTCGATGGCGACTGGAGAAGGGCGCAAAAAGCAAAGGGCTTTGGTTATAATCAAGATGAATCAACATTTCATGGAGGTGTTTCTTGAACCCTTTAATCTACAACCTCGGTCGATGCGGTCTCTTTGATGGGATCACGGTGGGACAGTTTGAGAGGATATTTGGTTGTGTGAGACACAGAGTAACCTTCTTCCTTCAAGGGGAGTTGATCGAAGAACAGAATGCTCTCTGCGATGAAATGTTGATACTTCTTCAGGGTAGTACCAAAGCTCAAATGCAAGATTTCTCAGGGAAAGCAATAACCATAGAAACGATGGAAGCACCCTCAATTCTTGCATCTGGCTTTCTCTTCGCCACAAAGAACGTAATACCGGTCGACATAGTCTCAACCGACAAGAGCGCTGTTCTGTACATTGAAAGGGATGGAATAATCTGGCTCTGTAGAGAGTATGAGGTTTTTCTGAGAAACCTGCTGAGAGACATGGGGGACAGACTCACCACACTGGCTGAGAAAATCTGGATGCTGTCTCTCAACACGCTTAACCAACGGCTCGCGAATTTCCTTCTGAGACAAAGCGAAGACCTGGGTAACGAGTTTGAGCTGAAGAGCACTAAAGAAGAGCTTGCCGATGCTCTGGGAGTTGCCCGTCCATCTCTTTCGAGAGTATTCGCCAGTTTTGTCGGAGAGAATATAATCAGACCGGAAGGCAAACTGATCAAGATATTGGATAGAGAAGCTCTGAAGAGAATCACGGGCGCTGTTTGAGGAGCTGTTCGATTTGCCAAGCGGTTGAAGCAGTATCAGTTATACTCTTTCCGCGTTTTTAGGATCGCAGATCTAACTCGTAGCGTTCTGGGCCTGGAGTTTCCTTAAGGTCGATCGATGTTTCTAACATGATTTCATTCTGATAGTATTGATGTGTCAAGAGGAGGCGGTGTTATGGAAATAGGGATTTTTGGTCTGCCATTGAGTGGAAAGAGTACACTGTTCACCCTCCTAACCGGTGTTGAACCCCATTCAAGTCACAAAAACGAGGCCCATACAGCTGTTGCTAAAGTCCACGATAGGAGAGTAGACGAGCTTTCGAAGATCTTCAATCCGAAGAAGACTGTATATGCAACCGTTTCATTTACGGACATTCCTGGATACGACCTTTCCTCCAACCAGAAGGAAAAGAATCGAATTCTCCAGTTCATACAGAACTCTGAAGCGGTTCTCGCGGTAGTAAGGGCGTTCAAGGACGCCTCAGTTCCCTGGCCAACCGAAGCCTACACACCTGTCAAGCAGCTGGAGACCATAGTGACAGAGCTTCTGGTTCGTGATATGGAGGTAGTTGAAAACCGGCTCGCAAGGCTTGAAGAAGCAAAAAAGAAACGAAAACTTTCAACAGAAGAGGAAAGAGAGATAGAACTTCTTCACCTGATCGAAAAGGGCTTTGAAGGCAACAGCTTTGCCTCCCAAATCGATTTTGCAGAGGAAGACCTGAAGTTGCTCGGTTCGCTCGCCCTCTTCACAGCCAAGCCTATCATCGTTGCAATAAATCTCGATGAAAATCAGTTCTCCTCGGGTGAATATCCAGAGAGAGATTTGCTGCTCTCGAGAATAGACAAGAGTGGATTCGCGCACATAGAACTCTCTGGAAAGATTGAAGCAGAACTTGTGGAACTTTCAGATGAGGACAGGGAGATGTTCATGGAGGAACTCGGAATCTCCGAAAGTGGCATAGAAAGGCTTTCGAGAGTCGTGTATCGACACATGGGACTTATTTCCTTCTTGACCGTCGGCGAAGACGAGGTAAGAGCCTGGACCATAAAGAAGAACACCCCTGCAAAAGCCGCGGCTGGAAAGATACACACAGATCTCGAAAGAAGCTTCATAAGGGCGGAAGTGATACCATACGAGGAATTCATGACAGTGAGGAGTATGCAGGAAGCGAAGTCCAGGGGCATGGTTAAGGTTGTTGGAAAAGAGGAGATAGTCAAGGATGGTGACATCTTCCATGTCCTGGCCAATGCCTGATTTCACCTCTCTGAAGCTTGTAGATACTCACGCTCACATTTCCTTTTCTCAGTTCGACCATGACAGAGGAAGGATAATCGACCAGATAGAAGAGGACACCATCTCTCTTCTTATAGAGGTTGGAACCAATGTCGAGGACTCTCGAAGGGCGTCCGACACCGTGTGCGGTTTAAAGAACGCTTTTTTCTCCGCCGGAGTCCATCCCCACGACAGCAGCGAACTCGATGAACAGGGGGTGCTTACACTTGAAAAACTCCTCTCTCATCCTAAGGCCGTCGCTCTAGGAGAAATGGGCCTCGACTACTTCAGAAACCTGTCTCCAGTCGATGCGCAGATCAACGCCTTCGAAATACAGCTAGAGCTTGCATCGAAACTGGGAAAGCCCGTAATTATTCACGTGCGCGATGCATACAACGAAGCCTACGAGATAATAAAGTCAACAGGATACTTCAACGGAGTAATTCATGCCTTTTCCGGTGATCTCGAGTTTGCCAGGAAGTTTGTCGATCTAGGCCTGTTCTTGGGAATAGGTGGACCGGTGACGTATAAGAAGAACGATGAACTAAGAAGAGTTGCGAGAGAGATTCCCCTTGAGAGGCTTCTCTGCGAGACAGACTGTCCGTATCTTCCACCGGTTCCCTTAAGAGGAAAGCGGAATGAGCCATACTACGTGGGGTATGTTATCGAAGAGATAGCCGCTCAGAAGAATATTCCGGCTGTAGACTGTTCCGTAAAGCTTTTCGAGAACGCTCTCGAGCTTTTCTCACTAAAATCATAGGGAGGTACTATGGGAAGACTCGAAGAGTTCAGGCGTTTCCGAGAGAAAATGAATAACAGAATTCTAGAAACTGGTAATATTGAGACGAAGCGTTTTTTCTCGCTCGATGGAGCCGTTTACAAAGACGGGGCTCTCGATTCGAAAACGAAAGAGCTTATGGGATTGGTCGCTTCTGCAGTACTCAGGTGCGATGACTGCATTGCGTATCATATAATCCAGTGTAAAGCTACCGGTTCAAGTCGTGAAGAGATTATGGAGGCGCTCAATGTCGCACTAGTAGTCGGAGGCTCAATCGTCATACCACATTTTCGCAGGGCAGTTGAGCTGCTAGACGAACTGGAGGCAGAGTAATGCCCGGAAGACTGTTCTTATTCGATGGAACCGCGATTTTCTACCGCGGTTATTATGGAATTGATGTCACCCTCACTAATTCGAAGGGAGAGCCGACCAATGCTCTCTTCGGAACGGCCAGGATGCTTTCGAAGTTCACGAAAGAGAGAATGAAGGAAGGCGACTACGCAATCTTCGCCTTTGACAGAAAAGAAGAGACGAAGCGTCACAAGGCATACGAGGCCTACAAAGCTACAAGAGAAGCGATGCCTGATGCTCTTGTTGCACAGTTGAGGGATATTCCCGAGCTCGTCGAAGCGTTCGGAATCAAGTTCCTTTCGATTGCCGGGCTTGAGGCCGATGATATAGTTGCAACAGCGGCGAAACGTTATAGAAATGGCGTCGACGAAGTGCTGGTCATTACGGGAGACAAGGATCTTCTTCAGCTTGTAGATGATAAGATACGCATTTTGCGTTTCGTTACAGGCCTTACCGATCTCGAGCTTTATGACAAGAAGAGAGTGCTGTCGAAGTTCGAACTCGAGCCAGAGAGGCTTCACGCCCTTCTATCTCTTGCAGGGGATTCATCCGACAACATCCCCGGGATTCCGGGAATCGGAATAAAGACTGCTCAGAAGCTTCTGAAGGAGTATGGCGATATCGACGGCATTTACGAGAACATAAGACAGTTGAGTCCGGGACTTAGGAAGAAGCTAATTGACGGGCTAAACTCGCTGGAATTGTCGATGGAACTTGTCAGACTCTTAGATGATGAAGACTTGAAGATCACTCTGGATGATATAAAATACCAAGGCTACAGAAAGAGTGATCTTCGGAAAGTTCTGCTCAAGTTGGAGTTCTCCTCGATGATCAATGAGTATAGTCTGATCGATGAAGCAGATGACTCGCTTTTGGATATAGACGGATACAGACTCTTGAAGAGCGAAAAGGAGCTCGAAAAGCTGTTTGCCAGGATGCGCGAAAATCCTCTGTTCGCGATTGACCTCGAGACTTCCTCGCTGGATCCTCATTCAGCCGAGATAGTAGGCATTTCTGTCTCTTTTGAGGAAGGGACCGGGTACTATATACCAATCGCTCACAAGTCAAATGAATGGCAGGCTGACAAAGATAAGGTTCTCGAGAGACTAAAAGAGCTGCTCGAAGACGAAGCGACGAAAGTGATCGGTCAAAATCTGAAGTTCGACTATTCGGTACTGTCGGTAAACGGCATTCATCCGGTCGCCCCTGAGTTTGATACTATGATTGCAGCTTATCTGCTCTCTCCGGATACAAAACGCTTTAATCTTGACGAACTGGCGCTGAAGTTTCTTGGATACAAGACGATCAAATTCGAAGACCTTATGAAGAGGAACCAGTTGGGCACTGATTTTTCAAAAGTGCCGCTGGAAGAGGCTGCACGTTATTCTGTTGAAGATGCAGACATCTCTCTGAGGCTTTCTGGTGTTTTGAGAAAGAAGATATACGAACAGGAGCTCGAGGAGATTCTCAGAGACATAGAGTTGGCTTTGATTCCTGTGCTTGCCGATCTAGAATTGAATGGAGTGTACTTCGACATTCCCTCGCTCAACGGCCTGTCAAAGAAGTACGGAAAGATTCTTGACAAGATTCTTGAAGATCTCTTCACTTTGACCGGGGAGCAGTTCAATCCTAACTCTCCTTCTCAAGTGGGTCGTGTCCTTTTCGACAGACTGGGACTCGCTCCTTCGAAGAAGACCAAGAGCGGCTCTTATTCAACAAGCGCGGACGCTCTTGAAGAGCTCGCAGGGGAACACCCGGCGGTTCAGAAGCTTCTTGACTACAGGAAGTACCAGAAGCTGAAGGGAACGTATCTCGATTCGCTTCCTGCTCTTGTGAACAGCGTGACGGGAAGAATACACACAAGTTACCATCAGACGGGAACGGGAACGGGAAGGCTTTCAAGCAGTAATCCAAATATGCAGAATCTTCCAATAAGAGATGAAGAGGGAAAGGAAATAAGAAAGTGCGTTGTTCCCCAGAAGAAAGGCTGGAAAATAGTCAGCGCAGACTATTCTCAGATTGAGCTCAGAATTCTCGCACATCTTAGCCAGGATGAGCAATTGCTAGATGCCTTCAAGAACGAGAGAGATGTTCACAGCCTCACTGCTTCAAATCTTTATGGAGTCAAGGGAAGCGATGTAACAGAAGAGCAGAGGAGAATAGGAAAAATGGTGAACTTCTCGATAATTTACGGCATCTCTTCTTACGGACTTGCAAATAGGCTGAAGATCCCTTCCAATGTCGCCGAGGAAATGATTTCCAATTACTTCAAAGCCTATCCACAGGTAAGGTCCTTCATTTCCAATACCATCTCTGAGGCCAAAGAGAAGGGCTTTGTCAGAACTATGTTTGGAAGAAGGCGAGAGATACCGCAGTTTAAGACTAGGAATCGAAACGTCATTCAGGAAGGCGAGAGAATTGCCATTAACACTCCTATTCAAGGAACAGCTGCAGATATAATGAAGATGGCTATGATAAAGATCTATAAGCTTCTCAACGAAAACAGCATGGAGAGCTTTGCCATTCTTCAGGTCCACGATGAGATGGTTTATGAAGCTCCCGAAAGTGAGCTTGATAGACTCAAAGAGATTCTGAAGGAGGGAATGTCAAAAGTTGTAACTTTGAGTGTTCCTCTGGATATCGAAATCTCTGTAGGTGACTACTGGTGTTGATAAGGAGAGCAAATACAGTTGAAGGATAAGAGAAGTAAGATCGACTGGACGGCTCTCTCATCGCTCTATCAGTTTGCAGTTATTGTAATTGCTAATATAATGGTCTCGGGAGGTATTGGTTACCTAGTTCATAGATTCGTCGGAATGGATAGACTCTGGATTTCGTTTTTCATGCTTTTCGGAGCTTTTTCAGGCATATATAATGGGATTAGATATTTGATGAAAGAGGCAGAGAGATATGACAGAAACAAGGACAATGATGATCAAGACATCGATAATACTGGCAGTCCTGGCAATGGTTGAAAGCGCCGTCCTTGCATTAACACCTCTGGGCGAGTCAGAACTGGGTGTCTTCTACGGAACATTGTTTGCCATGATCGGTTTGCTCCTGCTAAACTATGATGCACACACTCTAATCAGGGAAAAGAAGAGGGTTCCCGCTGGCTTTATTGCAAGATACGTGCTGTACGGTATCTGTTTTGCAACTGCAGCCACCATCTCCCTCGAGTTTTTTCTTGGAAGCTTTCTCGGAGTGATGAATCTGAAAATCGCCGCAATTGCTTTTGGGGGGTGGCTCTGTGAAACTTAATCTCACTAAGTCTGACAAGATCTTCCTCGGGGTTGTCTTTGGCGGATATGTTGCAGTGATTATCTATATAGTTGCCACGGGCTACAAGTTCCAGCTTGAAGGCGTTGGGCAGCGATGGATCTATCAACTGCCGTTTGGAGAAGGGCCGCTCAGCAGGATCAATCCACTAACGATAATCATGACGTGGGTGGTAATGGGGATAGTGATCTTCATGGCAACCAGGGTGAAGGTTTTCAAGCTCGTTCCCGGCAAAAAGCAAAGTCTTCTGGAGGCGTTGCTCGACTATATCTACGATCTCGTGAAGGATTCAGTTTCGAGAAAGGAGTTTGTGAGGCCGATATTTGATATTGCAGCCTCTCTGTTTCTGTTCGTAATCGTCTCAAACTTCATCGGAAGCTTCCCTGGAATAAACGCCATTCCTCTCGAAAGTGGAGGAGTGAAGTTCACAATTCTTTCAGACAGCTGGTACGCTCCTACCTCGGATCTGAACATGAATCTTATGCTCGCCTTCTTCGTTTTTGTCATGAGTCACGTCTACGCGATAAAAGTGAAAGGGTGGAAGAGTTGGGGAAAGAGTTTCTTTGAACCAATATGGTGGATGTTTCCCATTAACATCATCGGAGAAATCGCAAAACCATTATCACATGCTTTGAGGCTTTTCGGAAACATCATGGGCGGATCGATACTGATACTGATTCTTGGCTATCTTGTGAAGTACTTTGTTTTGCCTGCAGCTCTGTGGGGTATTTTCGGACTCTTCTTCGGGGCGATCCAGGCGCTTATCTTCACAATACTCGCAATTGCATATATTAGCTCATTAATAGAGTAAGGAGGTTTTCACAGTGGATATTGGAGAAGGCTTAATGCTGATGGGAAAGTTCATTGGTGCCGGACTGGCAATGGGAATAGGTGCTATCGGTGCCGGTATCGGTGAAGGTAGAATCGGTGCAAGTGCTATGGAGGCAATGGCAAGACAACCAGAAATGATCGGTACTTTGACCACGAGGATGATTCTTGCCGACGCTATCGCTGAAACAACTGGAATCTATTCGCTTGTTATAGCGTTCATGATTCTTCTCGTAGTCTAAATATCTTCCCCTGAATAGAGGAGGGGTGATAACTTGATTGAACTTAATCTGACGGCCATATTGTCGATACTGAACTTTTTGCTGCTCTTCTTTGTTCTGAAGAAGGTGCTATTTGGCAAATTCTTCGACATCCTAAGACAGCGAAAAGAAAAGATCAGCAATGAGATAGCTGAGGCCGAGAAAATGCGGACTGAAGCTAACGAACTCAGAAGAGAATACCAGGCAAAAATGGAAGAGGCGCGTTCTGCTTCAGACGAAATCGTAGCACAGGCTGAAAAGCTAGCGGAAGAGATCGTAAGACAGGCAAGAGAAGATGCACAGGACGAGATACAGAGAATGTATAAGTCCGCCGAACTTCAGATTCAGCGTGAGCGGGAAGAAGCTGCCGATGAGGTAAAAGGAGCGATAGTAACTGCCGCAGTAGCCATAGTAGGAAGGTTTCTTCAAAAGGAAATGGATGAAAACGCAAGGAAGCAATATGCAAAGAGGATTTTGGAGAGCATGGGTGATAAGGAGTGAAGAGAATTCTTTCACTTTCGGCAAAATATGCCAACGCTCTCTTCTTAAGCCTTCCCGAAGAGGCTAGAGAGCAAGGGCTGAAACAGCTCCATGAACTTTCTAAAAGTGTTTCTAACATCGACCTTTCGAAATTCCTATTCGACCCAACTCTCGATGCAGAGAGAAAGGTAAGGATCTTCCTTAGCTTCGTTGAAAAACCTCTGGAACAGATTGAAAGGTTGATTTCGCTTCTGGTCTCTATGAAGAGGCTTGAATTGCTGGAAGATATCGTGATCTCCTTTGGTGCAAGGCTTTTGCTTGAAAGCAACAGGATTGATGTTGAAGTCGATTCGGCAGTAGCTCTCAGTTCTGAAGAGAGAGTTGCCATTCTCAAGAAAGTGAGAGAAAAGACTGGAATGGAGGGGGTTATGAAGGTCAATGTTAATCCATCTCTCATTGCAGGATATGTAATTAAGTTCAGAGACGAAGTAATAGACACAAGTCTCAGCGGTCGTTTAAAGAGAGTGAGCCAGGAGCTGGGCTCGGGCCCTCGGGAGGTGATTGAGTGAAAATCAGTCCATCTGAGATTACGAAAGTCATACAGAATCAGCTAGAGAAGACTGACATAGAGTTTGATTATTTCGAAGCGGGAAAGGTAATACAAATAGGTGACGGCATTGCGAGGGCATACGGCCTCAAAGGTGTAATGGCAAATGAGCTCGTGAAATTCGAGAATAACGTCTATGGTCTTGCACTGAACCTTGAAGAGGATAATGTAGGTATAGTTATTCTAGGAGAATACAAAGAGATAAAAGAAGGCGACCTCGTCAGAAGGACCGGCAGGATCATGGAGGTCCCCACAGGACCTGAGCTCCTGGGAAGAGTCGTAAATCCTCTGGGAATTCCACTAGATGGAAAGGGGCCTGTTCAAACAAAGAAATTCAGGCCAGTTGAAGTGAAGGCGACTGGAGTTGTAATGAGAAAACCGGTCGACACTCCTCTACAGACGGGAATAAAGGCAATAGATGCGACGATCCCCATTGGAAGAGGACAGAGAGAGTTGATAATTGGGGACAGGCAGACCGGGAAGACGGCCTTAGCAATCGATGCGATAATAAACCAGAAAGGACAGGGCGTGAAGTGCATCTACGTCGCAATTGGTCAGAAGACGGCCGCCCTTGCCAGGATCATCGATAAACTGAATCAGTTCGGGGCAATGGAGTATACGACGATTGTCTTTGCTTCGGCTTCAGATACGGCATCTCTCTCCTATCTCGCTCCGTATGCGGGAGCTGCAATGGGCGAGCACTTCATGTTTGAGGGCCAGGACTCTCTTGTCATCTACGATGATCTTTCCAAGCATGCATCCGCTTACAGAGAGCTTTCATTGTTGCTGAGAAGGCCGCCTGGAAGGGAGGCTTATCCCGGAGATGTCTTCTATCTGCATTCCAGATTGCTAGAGCGGGCTGCAAGGCTCAACGAGAGTTTCGGTGGAGGCTCTCTCACCGCCTTACCGATCATCGAGACGCAGGCAAACGATGTATCGGCATTCATACCGACTAACGTAATATCCATAACAGACGGACAGATTTATTTGGATCCCAACCTCTTCTATGCGGGAAATCGACCTGCAATCAATGTCGGCCTCTCGGTTTCGAGGGTTGGAGGGGCTGCGCAGATTAAGGCTATGAAGAAGATTGCAGGAAGTCTGAGAATCGAGCTTGCTCAGTACAGAGATTTGCTCTCTTTTGCTCAGTTTGCGACTGAACTCGACAAGGCCACGCGCGACCAACTGACAAGGGGAGAGAAGCTAACGGAACTTCTCAAGCAGGATCAGTACGTCCCAATGCCGGTTGAAGAACAGGTCGCTGTTCTTTACACTGGAACAAAGGGTTATCTTGACGAAATGGAAACTTCGAAGATTTCGAAATTCGAAGCCTCTCTACTCAAGACGCTTCGCAGCTCTTACAGTGATGTACTAACTTCAATAAGAGAGAAGAAGGTCATAGAAGAAGGTATAGAGACCCGTCTTAAGCAAGCTATAGAAGACACCAAGAAGCAGCTTGAAGAGCGAGGTTGATTGACGGTGAGCAAGGGTAAACTGCGTACGATTAAGAAACGCATCGAGTCAACGAACTCGACGATGCAGATTACCCGCGCCATGGAGATGGTCGCGCGGGCCAAAATCAACAAAGTTCAAAAGGGACTGAAGTTCGTCAGGCTATACGAAAGAGCTATGGAGCGGGCTCTCATCAGAGCTTATTTTGGAGATTCGAACCATCCCGACTCCGGGGGTGAAGGAGAGATTCTTCTCGTAGTCAGCTCAGATATGGGACTTGCGGGAGCCTTTAATGCAGAGATAATGAAGGCAGCCGAGCGCGAAGTTGCAAAGTCAAACGTCATACACATCGTTACGGTGGGAATCAAGGCCGAAAGTCATTTCAAGAAGAGCGGAGTACCTATTACTCCTTTCAGTCATTTCTTCGATACTCCCGATCTTGACGAGGCGGCAATTATCGTTGACGATATTGAAGAAATCATGGATAGCAAGAACGCGTCCGGCTTGAAAATGGTTTTCAGCAGTTTCAAGAATCCGCTCGCTCAGATACCGAAGACTGTCAAGCTTCTTCCCGTTGAAGATTTTGAGAAGCCAGACAACGACTTATTTGATTTCGAACCTGAAATCGAGGTTCTGTACGAAGATGTGCTTAATTCGTGGCTTGTAGCCAAAGTTCTTCAGGGCTTATATGAAACGAAGGTCGGGGAACTCTTCTCCAGGCAAGCTGCAATGAAGAACGCAACCGAGAATGCAAAGAACATGATAGAACAACTGACTCTGGTTAGGAATAAACTGCGCCAGTCGAATATCACACAGGAAATAATCGAAGTCGTAAACGGCGCTGAGGCGCTTAACGGTTAATTGATTTTGGAGGTGTGAGTGTGCCCGACAAAAAGGAACAAAATATTGGGAAAATAATCGCGATAACTGGTCCGGTCGTAGACGTATCATTCGAAGGAGCGAGGCTTCCCGACATTCTGAATGCCCTGAAAGTAAAGAACGAATTCTTAGATAAAGAGATAGTACTCGAAGTTGCCCAGCTGATTGGTGATAACAGCGTCAGGGCGATTGCCTTGGACAGTACAGACGGACTCGTGAGGGGCCAGGAAGTACTTGATACTGAAAAGCAGATCACCGTACCTGTCGGAGAAGAGATTCTCGGAAGAATGTTCAATCTTCTCGGCGAACCGATCGACGAACTTGGAGAGGTAAAGTTTGCCGATCACTGGGAGATACACAGAGCGTCTCCTTCAGTCACCGATCAGCAGACCGAAGTCGAGATACTTGAAACGGGAATAAAGGTCATCGATCTTCTTGCGCCATTCAGTAAGGGCGGAAAGATTGGCTTCTCCGGAGGTGCTGGAGTCGGAAAGACGGTTCTCGTTATGGAACTCATAAGAAACTTCGCAATTGAGCAGAAGGGGCTTTCTGTTTTTGCCGGAGTTGGTGAGAGAACTAGAGAGGGAAATGATCTTTGGCTCGATATGCAGGAGGCCGGTGTCATTGAAAATACCGCTCTCGTTTTTGGGCAGATGAACGAACCTCCTGGAGCAAGATTCAGAATCGGTCTTTCTGCTATAACCATGGCTGAATACTTCAGAGATGTTCAGAAGAAGGACGTTCTCGTATTCATTGACAACATCTTCAGATTCGTTCAGGCCGGTTCAGAGGTTTCGGCTCTCCTCGGAAGAATGCCTTCAGCGGTTGGTTACCAACCGACATTGGCGACTGAAATGGGAAACCTGCAGGAGAGGATCACCTCGACGAGATCTGGTTCTATTACTTCCGTCCAGGCAATATACGTTCCTGCGGACGATTTCACGGATCCGGCGCCTGCTACTACCTTCAGCCATCTCGATGCGACCGTTAACCTTTCGCGTTCAATAGCCGAGCAGGGGCTGTACCCGGCCGTTGATCCGTTAGATTCGACGTCGAAAAATCTTGATCCAGTAGTTGTGGGCCAGGAACACTACCAGGTTGCAAGAAGCGTCCAGGAAGTTCTTCAGAGATACAAGGACCTTCAGGACATCATTGCGATTCTGGGTATGGAAGAACTGTCTGAAGAGGATCAGCTAGCCGTTCAGAGAGCGAGAAAGATCCAAAGGTTCCTGACGCAGCCGTTCTTTGTCGCTGAGAAATTCAGTAACATGGATGGGAAATACGTCCCCATTTCCGAAACGATACGTGGGTTCAAAGAGATACTCGAGGGCAAACACGACAATCTTCCAGAACAGTCCTTCATGATGGTTGGCTCGATTGATGAAGCCGTTGAGAAGGGCAAGAAGCTTACGAAGGGTGAATGACTTGGCATTGAAGACCACGATTATCACGCCTTATGAGATCGAGTGGGAGGGAGAAGCAGATTACATCTCCTTCCGCTCGACCGAAGGGGAGATAGGCTTCCTGCCTGAAAGAGCTCCAGCTCTTATGAAGCTGACCGTTGATGTAATGGAGATAACGTCAGGTTCTAAGACTTTGCGGTTTGCCGTTCACGGAGGATACGTTCTCCAGGAGAGAGACAGCTTGACTATTGTGACCGATGCCGCCGAAACTCCTGAGGAGATTAGCGTAGAAAGAGCAAAGCAGCGGCTAAAGAGAGCAGAGGAATTGCTGGAAGTAAGTAAATCCAGGCGCGAAAGGGCTAGAAACGAGGCCAAACTGCAAAGACATATGCTTAGAATCAAAGTGGGGTCTGGGCGATAGCTGCTCCGCTTGAAGAGACGTCCTCCGAGAAGAGCATCAGTTGCAAGTTCCAAGTTGCGAGTTGCTCTGAAGAAGCTAGTCTGCTTAGGCAGGCCAGTCAGGCTTCGCCTGGCCAGTCTTCGCTTCGCGAAGGAAAGTTCCGCTTCGCGCGCAAAAGAGCCGCTGCACGCTGGAAAGAACCGCTGTGCGCTTAAGAGCGGAGAACCC
>NZ_DJHG01000064.1:0-2981 GCF_002432955.1 Mesotoga sp. UBA5825
AAACGGAATTCAACAAACCTCTGCGCCAAATCATAAATAGGAGTCTGACCCTATTTAGGCCCATTTAGAATGCTTCTTATGCAGTTCACACTGATCCGTCTGCAGAATTAGGAGTCTTACCCATTCATTTAGTAATTCAAGCAGGACTAGTTTCTGATCATTCCCTTGCAGTATTTTATGACTTTTTTCTCTCCAGTTTCTTTCCAGCAGGGTTCCTTGTGAGATAGAGATGAGAGCTGACTGCTTGTAAGGTGACCATATCTTTTCACAACCGTCTCGATGATCTCCTCTTCTTCGGCGAGCAAATGATCGGTCTTTGCCGTTCCTTTGATCATCACAGAGGCTTTCTTGCCTTCTTCGACCACTCCGGCTTCTTTAAGGTAAGAGACAACATCTTCATACTTCACGGGCGTAGGCCCATAGAGATTGGCAATATACCTGAGACCGGTAATGGATATCCCCCTTCTCTCGAATGATAGTGTATCGGAGTAGAACATAAGCTTGAACAATTTCATGTGATCCAGAGGTCCTATCTCGGAAAGGAAACGCCCCACGACTGCACTCAATGTTTTTCCTGAAAAGACCTTGAAGCCATTGAGGCACGATTCGGTATTTCCGTGAGCTTCAATAATCATACTCTCTCTAAGAGAAAGCCGGGATTCATTTCCAATGCTGGTCTTGCCGACTATTCTGTCTCGATCGTCCGGCGAGATCCTTCCCTGGACCGCAGCAGAATTGACAAAAGAGATGAAGTCCTCTCCGCCTGGAATTATGTGATTTGTGTAAGATCCGAGAAGCCTGTCTGAAAGAGCTCTGGAGCCGTCTTCAAGCTTAGAAACCAGGGACTTCGTCCTTCCCAGCAGGAGCGCTATCTCTTCTTGAGTGAGGTTCAGATTCTCTCTGGCTTTCCTGAGATCTTCCGCCGATGGGATGCAATGGACCTTCTCATAATCGTCCCAGATCTTCTTCCAGGCTTCATCGAGAGATCGGGCATCTACATATGAACTTCCACATTCATCACATTTATAGACATCGTAGGAAAGTCTGACTTGACTTCCCTTGAAACTCTCGATGCTCTCTTCCTTAGATAGGCGCATTTCCCTTCCACATTCGGGACATCTCATGAAAATCAACTCCCGTACTCTGCAAGATGCAAAGATAGACAGATCAGCCTTTCCTTAAAGCTATAACTCAGCTTGAAATAGACTTTGTCTTTGTATTCATAGTCTTCTGGGGCCAAAAATTCATCATCGGTAATATCAAGTTCTCTGAGTATTGATTCGAGCGGTAAGTATTTCCAGACGACAATCGTAAATGTATCTCTTTGATTATCATCCTTGATCTCATCGGGGCAGATATCGCTCGCCACCTTCCACGTGGCCTCAAGCACATCATAATGCTCTCTTATTCCTGACTTGTAGAAAGCATTCATCAGATCTATGTTCTTCTTCGCATCACTGAGCAAGTAGATATTGCATTCCCGGTTTTCAATAATCTCTTGTATTCTGTTCCTAAGCACATTGAAGAACAGCTTATTCATCATCAGATCCATGCTCTTCTCCTAGATTATATATTGTTTATGTCAACTTTGTCAACAAAAAACACTTTTGTCACGGTTCCATCGCTCAAGCGGTCCGAAAAGAATACATCCAAACGTTCACTGAATTCCAGCACTATCTTAGTGACATAGTTCTTATTCCGCGTCTCGATCGGCAATTCAGTTTGCCCAGTTTCTCGACCTTGCTTTATCGTAGATGCTCAGCTTACAGAAGATGCGAGTCTTGACAGCCGATTTGAATGAAATGTAAAAAGGCGAGTCTGCTACGAAAAAGAGTTATGCCTAATCTTCCGCACTCTCGCTGTAGTCCTCTAATACATCGTCCGAAAGATGTGCAAGATGAGAAAGAGAAGCTATCTCTCTTACGCTTTCGTACGAAAGGTATGTGCAGGTTTCAAACAAAGGGCCACGTTCTAGCAACGAAAAAACAGGTCTTTGCAGTTCTTGAAAGACCTTGTCCTTTCTGGAGAATGGAGCTACTATGTGAAGCTTAATGTCCATATTCGGCTGAAGCGCCAGCAGATCGGCCATTCTGAGAATACCGGAGTAGATTGAAGTGGTATGCTCTACCTCGAAAGCCCTCTTGATAGATCTTCCTTTCAACCACAGAACATCTATCTGCTCTATAGTCTTTAGGGTAGTCTCATCGTAATTAAGTGGTAGCCTATCCAGAATAGCCAGGTTGCGGGTCTTACATTCAGAAAGTACTCTGCTTTGGTCGTTTCTGGGAATCCATATCTTCATTCCCATCTTAGCGCCAATATCTGCCAGTAAGGCTTGAATCTTAATTGACTCGCGCACATCGGCTTGCTCAGTTATCGTTTCTTTATCTTCAGAGTCCTCGTCCGTTGGGACTGATACAGGTATGTCTTTATTTTCAACTCTGACTCTAGGTAGTAGATACTTCTTGTAGGCTTCGACGTCGTATGCGAACAACCTCCCGGAGTGTTCCTGATTTGATAGGACTGCTTCCAAGAACTCACCGTCTTCGTCATCCAGTCTAACAAGACTACCCCTGACCTTCCCGGTCCAGGCATTCGAGTTCGGCGGAAGGTCTCTGGTGAAGGATAATCCCTTCCATATCTCAGGCTCGTGTATTGGCAAGGCTTTCTCAACTTCTAACCAGACCAGTGGCTTGACTTTGAACCTTACTACAAACGGGTCGTTTGCTTCATAGAAACGGGGAGAATCATCAATAAAAGGCTTGCTGGTCACTTCTAGTACACCAATCCAGCGAGAGAGTCTGGTCAGGTAACATATAAGTTTATCCCCGATATTAACTTTGTTTGCCAAATTTCTGTGCCGTATACGAAATCCGGAAATAGTTCTATCTGACTTTGAAAAAGCTTCATATGTTTCTGGCGAAAACAGATCAATATAATACGCCATTTCAACCATCACCTGCCAGCCTTTTTCAATTCTT
>NZ_DJHG01000040.1:0-6457 GCF_002432955.1 Mesotoga sp. UBA5825
CTTTCCTCTGGCCTCTTACATCTTCTCTGACCAAGAACCTGGACGCACAGCGTCGGAACTAAGAACTGCCCTTCTCCCGCTTTTCCAAGGACGGGTCCATGCTCTTGGTAAGTACGAGGGACGGTTCTTCGCACTCTTCCAGCTCTTGCGAGACCCTAGACCCCAACCCCGAGACCCGGTTTGCCTCGGGCGCGGAGAGATCACGTAGCAGAAAAAATCGTTCGTGTTCTCGCAAAGTTTACGAATTTTCTTTCTTTCTTCGTAGACACTGGCCGTTTATTGCAGTAGAATATATTTCGCATGCGAAATATTCGGACTCTAAGTATTCGTATGCGAAAGTTCTGAAAATGTAAGAAGAAGGTGGTTCTGTTGGAAGAAAGCTCAAGAATAGAAGAGATGCTGACAGCGATCAAGCGGATCGTGTCTCTCATAAAGCAGAATTTCGAAAGGGATTTCAAGAAGATGCACGTAACCCAATCCCAGATCCTTGTTATGAGAGTACTCAACCAATACGGCGATATGAAGATAAGCGATATAAGCAGGGAGCTAGATCTCTCAAACAGCACGGTGTCGGGGATAATCGACAGACTCGTCGAAAAGAAGATCGTCAAAAGAAAGAGAAGCGAAGAGGACAGGCGAATAGTTATGATAAGTCTTGCGGAAGAGTATTGCAAACCCGTGAAGAAACAGCTCAATGCCTTTGCCAATAAGATGAGAAGGGCATTGTCTACGACAACTGAAGAAGACCTTGATTCTATCATGCAAGGTCTTGAGAAGCTGGAGAGGATACTCGAAGAATCGCAAGAATACAAAGAAAGAGGACGAAGCTGATGCTCAAACTTATAAGATACCTTAAACCCTATACTGTCTTCATCATCGTCGCGGTGGCATTGCTCTTCGTTCAGGCCATGACAGAACTGGCACTTCCAGATTACATGTCGAATATCGTAAACGTCGGTATTCAGCAGGGCGGTATCGAAGACGCTATTCCTGAGGCCATAAGCAAAGAGGCCTTCGATAACGTCTCGCTTTTCATGAGCGGAGAAGAGAGGCAACAAGTCCTGAGCTACTACGATCTCATAAACAAAGACTCGGCGACTTATGAAGAAAACCTCAAGAAGTACCCTTTGCTGGAGAGCAAAGATGTTTACGTCCTGAAAAGTGAAGAGATTGAAGACCGACAGGCTCTCAATCTGCTCTTCGGCAAGGCCCTCATGGCGTATTCTGGAATCAAGAACGGCATGACCGGGGCAGCTGGGACCTTTACACCCCCGGACGGCTTCAACATCCCCGAAGGTGCAAACGTCTTCCTGCTGCTGCGGCTCATGCCGGAAGCCCAGAGGCTCGAAATGCTAAGTCAGGTTGACAGCATGGTCGAAGTCATGGGTGAAAACATCGTCAACCAGTCGGGTGCACTTGCCGTGAAGGAAATCTACGAGGAGCTTGGCGTGGACACCGAAAAATTGCAGAGCGGCTATGTGCTCCGCACCGGTTTAGTCATGGTTCTCGTGACCTTGCTTAGCGCGCTGAGTACCATCATGGTCGCCTTCATCGCCTCGAAGATAGCTGCTGCCTCGGCGAGATCGATGAGAAGAGACGTTTTCGAGAAAGTGGAAAACTTCTCGAACTCTGAATTTGCAAGGTTCTCTACGGCTTCGCTCATAACTAGAACGACAAATGATATTACCCAGATACAGCTCGTGATTGTTCTCATAATTAGAATGGCATTCTACGCCCCAATCATTGGTGTCGGAGGAGTCATGAGGGCTCTCGAGAAGAGCACCTCCATGTCCTGGATCATAGCGCTCGCCGTCATCATAATGCTAGGCCTTGTGGGAATCGTTTTCGTCATAGCCCTTCCGAAATTCAAGAAGATGCAGAAGCTTATCGATAGGCTGAATCTCGTTACAAGGGAACACCTCTCCGGCCTCATGGTTGTCAGAGCCTTCAACACCCAGAAGTTTGAAGAAGAGAGATTCGACTCCGCTAACAAGGACTTCACAAGAACCAACCTATTCGTAAACCGGGTGATGGTAGTGATGATGCCGGCGATGATGTTTGTTATGAACGGGACCATGCTCCTCATCGTCTGGGTGGGCGCGCACCAGATAGAGGCCTCGACGATGCAGGTTGGAGACATGATGGCCTATATACAATACGCCATGTTGATCATCTTCGCCTTCCTCATGTTGACGATGACGTTCATCATGATCCCAAGGGCCTCCGTTTCGGCAGGTAGAGTCTCTGAAATCCTAGAGGTTGATCCCCAGATAAAGGACCCCAAGAACCCGAAGAAATTCGGCAGTGATTTCAAGGGAACTGTCGAGTTCAAAAACGTCTGCTACCGTTTCCCGGGAGCCGAGAAAAATATCCTGAACGACATAAGCTTCACGGCCCTTCCCGGGCAGACGACGGCGATTATAGGCTCGACCGGCTCGGGAAAGTCGACTTTGCTGAACATGATACCGAGGTTCTACGATGTCTGCGGCGGCCAGGTGCTTGTTGACGGAATAGACATCCGGGAAGTGAACCAGCATGAACTGAGAGAAAAGATAGGCTACGTCCCCCAGAAGGGTGTACTGTTCAGCGGAACCATAGAATCCAACCTGAGATACGCCGACGAGCCGGCCTCTGAAGAAGAAATTGAAAGGGCTGTCGAAATCGCCCAGGCCGCCGAATTCATAACCGCGAGAGAAGAAGGATATGACGCAGCCATTTCCCAGGGCGGTGCGAACGTATCTGGAGGGCAGAAGCAGAGGCTTTCCATAGCCAGGGCGCTGCTGAAGAAACCGAAAATACTCCTCTTCGACGACAGCTTCTCTGCACTTGACTTCAAGACAGACGCTGCGCTGAGAAGAAGACTGAAGCAGGAAACGGGAGATAGCACGATGATAATAGTCGGCCAGAGAATTGCGACGATAAAAAATGCCGATCAGATACTTGTTCTTGACGAGGGCAACCTTGTTGGAATCGGCAAGCACCGCGAACTGATGAAAAGCTGTCAGATATACAGAGAGATCGCACAATCACAGCTTTCAGAGGCAGAATTAGCATGAGTAGTGATAACAGAGAAAA
This sequence comes from Mesotoga sp. UBA5825, assembly GCF_002432955.1. Taxonomy (NCBI): domain Bacteria; kingdom Thermotogati; phylum Thermotogota; class Thermotogae; order Kosmotogales; family Kosmotogaceae; genus Mesotoga; species Mesotoga sp. UBA5825. The sequence continues at coordinate 3,076 of NZ_DJHG01000040.1, forward strand.
GGGTAGAGGTCATCGAGGTCGCGGCGGAGGTCCGATGGGCCCCGGCATGATGCGTGCGGGAGAGAAAGCCAAAGACTTCAGAGGAACGCTGAAAAAACTCGTTCAATACCTTAAGAAGTACCAGATCCTGATAATCATAGTGCTCTGCTTCGCGGCGGCCGGCGCTCTTTTCTCCATCATGGGGCCGAAGATACTCGGCACGGTGACAACGGAAGTCTTTGAAGGAATAATGGCCAAGATCACCGGAACTGGCGAAGGAATAAACTTCGACTCGATAGCTAGAACCATGTTTATTCTTCTCGGACTGTACGCACTTAGCGCTCTGTTTATGTATATCCAGGGATGGATAATGTCGGGCATATCTGCGAAGGTCACATACAAATTCAGGGAGGAAATCTCCCATAAGATAAACAGGCTTCCCCTCAAATACTTCGACAAGAGCTCCCAGGGAGATGTCCTGTCAAGGGTAACCAACGACGTCGACACCATAAGCAGAACGCTAAACCAGAGTTTGAGCCAGATCATAACGTCCATCACGACAGTAGTCGGGGTCATCATAATGATGTTCACGATAAGCTGGCAGCTCACGCTGATAGCCTTGCTAATACTGCCTGTCTCGATGGGACTCATCGCCTTTGTGGTTAAGTTGTCTCAGAGATACTTCAAGAAGCAGCAAGAGTATCTCGGAAAGGTAAACGGCCACGTAGAGGAGATGTACGGAGGTCACGTCGTCGTAAAGGCCTTCAACGGAGAAGAGAAAAGCATAGAAACATTCGACAAACTGAACGCTGAACTGTACGACTCCGCCTGGAAATCCCAGTTTCTCTCCGGTATGATGATGCCTATCATGACCTTTGTGGGCAATCTCGGATACGTCCTCATAACCATAATGGGTGGCTGGTTTGCCGTCAGAAATATGATCACGGTCGGTGACATCCAGGCTTTCATACAGTACGTGAGGTCGTTCACTCAGCCTATCGCTCAGATTGCCAACATCATGAACGTCTTCCAGCAGACGGCTGCGGCAGCAGAGAGAGTCTTTGAATTTCTGGAAGAGGAAGAGGAAATACCAGAGACAACGAACCCCGTCAATGGGGTTGATCATCACGGCCACGTTGAGTTCAGAAATGTCAGATTCGGATATGTCCCGGAAAAGACAATCATAAAAGACTTCTCCTGCGAGGTAGACAAGGGACACAATATAGCCATCGTCGGACCCACGGGAGCGGGAAAGACAACCATCGTCAAACTCCTGATGCGCTTCTACGACGTCAACTCTGGAGAAATACTCCTGGACGGCCACAACATAAAAGACTACACCCGACACGACCTGAGAGAAAACTTTGGAATGGTGCTCCAGGACACCTGGCTCTACAATGCCAGCATCTGGGACAACATAAAATACGGAAGGCTTGACGCAACGGATGAAGAAGTACTGGCAGCGGCTAAGGCTGCTCACGTCGAGTCATTCATTCACACCCTCCCCGAAGGCTACAACCTCGTGCTGAACGAAGAGCAGACCAACATCTCGCAAGGCCAGAAGCAGCTGATAACGATAGCCCGGGCAATCCTGGCAGATCCTAAGGTCCTCATACTCGACGAAGCAACCAGTTCAGTCGACACAAGAACAGAAGCCCTGATACAGCAAGCCATGAAAAACCTTATGAGAAACAGGACAAGCTTCATGATTGCCCACAGACTATCAACAATAAGAGATGCCGACCTCATACTCGTCATGAACGAAGGCGACATCGTCGAACAGGGAACCCACAAAGAACTTCTCGCACGTGGCGGTTTCTACGCCGAGCTTTACACCAGCCAGTTTGAAAGCGACTTCGTAGAGGCTGTATAAGCAAGAGAGAAACAAATCTCAATATCAAACCAATCCGGCGGGCCCTCAGCCCGCCTTTTTCTGTCTCTACAATGTTGCGCTCTCCTGAACTATAAACACTGTCCCTGATACTTCTGACTGGATTTGGTCTAGTAAATGGTGCAAATATCGAGATGTCGGCCAGAAGTACGAGAATGACGGAAAACAAGAAAAGACTGTCATCATATTGAGCCTGCCCTGAAATGCTCCTGTTCAGGGTCATCCCGTACAGGTACCCTGAACAGGTGCACCCATCAGGGTAGGCTCTACGAGATGGCGGTTGTGAGAGATCTCCACAGCAGGAGGTTTACAGGGAAGTTGGAAGGTTTGTGAAGCTTGAAATGATAGAATTGATTTGGTGAAGTATATGGCTCTAAACTTGCGGAATACATGTTTCTGGGATGTGGATGTTAAAGAGCTTGATAAGGAGAAGGACAAGTTCTTCATTATTTCCAGGGTTCTGGAGTACGGAACGATGGAGGATGTTGTCAATCTTCTCTCTGAATATGACTCGGCCGAGATCGCGGGGGTAGTTAGAAGAAGCAGAATAATCGGCAGGGTGACCGCAAATTTTTGGAGCCTTATTCTGAATATTCCTAGATCGGAGATAACTAAATGCTTAGAAGCGGGAAACTCTCATCAAAGACGCTGAATCTTCTAAATATTCTTGAGAGTAAACTCACTGATTTTTATCTTGCAGGGGGCACGGCTCTGGCGATGTACTATGAACACCGTGTGAGTTTCGATTTGGATTTCTTTACAGCTCAGCCTTATTGGCCAGAAGTATTGTTGGAGTATTTGAAGCAGTTTGGTGTTTTGGTGGAGAAAGTAAGGGTTCAGACAGGGACCCTTGAAGCTGAAATTGACGGTGTTCGGACAAGCTTTTTTGAATACCATTATGCACTAATTGAACCTTTCAACAAGTATGGGTCTCTGGATGTGGCTTCGGTAATCGATATCGCCGCCATGAAGCTTAGCGCTATTGCCGCAAGAGCAGAGAAAAAGGACTACTTCGATCTCGCAGAAATCCTGAAGAGAGAGTCTTCGGAAAGAGTTCTTCAAGCTTTTGTCAAGAAGTATGGTAGAGAAGTCGATCTGTACCATATAGTAAGGGCTGTAGCTTTCTTTGATGATGTAGAGGACTCCCCGGATCCATTAGGAGCAGTCCTTACCTGGAAAGAAGTCAAGCAATCTCTGAAAGTGAAAAGCAAAGAGCTATTCGATGTGGCGAAGAGCTTAGTTAGGCTAGATCGTGATTAAGAAAAGGCTTCTTCGCAATGCTTGCATACCCTCCAGATCCTTAATGATATTGCCTCACAGAGATTCTATAGAACCTGCCAATTACCTTCGGTGCAAGACAATGAGGTGTGTCGGCTGATTACATCATTACTGTGGATATTCAGGAAGCCCTTCACCATGTCATCCAGTAGAGCCTGCCCCAATATGCCCCTGTTTGGAGCTCCTGTTCGGGATTCTGAGGGGTCTCATCTCGCCCGTATCGCGCGCTCTCTA
>NZ_DJHG01000094.1:0-12874 GCF_002432955.1 Mesotoga sp. UBA5825
AGAAATACCATGAGGCCGGTGTGGTCTTCTGGATGTCCTATTCTTCCGGCAGGGGTTCTTTCTTCAATTCTTTTCAAAACTTCTGGATGCTGTGAATAGAAAGGTGACGAAAAAGGGATGGTCTCAGTTGGGCCGGGTGCAATTACGTTCACTTGAATGTTCAGTGAAGCGAGTTCAAGGGCCATCACCCTCGAAATAGCTATTATTCCCGCCTTGGCAGCACAGTGGCCGGCATGTTCTTTCTCTGGAAAGAGCCCTCCGACCGAGGCCAGATTGATAATCTTTCCACCACCGTTCTTTGCCATCATCTTTGCTACTGCCTGACTTACCATGAACACTATCCTCACGTTTATATGCCACTGTCGATCAATCTCATCAATTGGGTGGTTTAGAAAAGGCGCCCTGAATATGTAAGCGGGGCAGTTAAGAAGAATGTCTACCTTCCATGTATTCTCTTCAATCAGATTGGAGATCTCGTCCACATCTTTTTGATTGTCTATGTTTGCGCATATCGTCGAGCAGAATCCTCTTTTCGTTTGCTCGAGCTCTTCCTTAAGCGTTTCAAGCTTATCTTCGTCTCTATCCAGTATAATGACCTTCGCGCCCTCGTTTACAAAGGCTCTGGCGGCCGAGCCTCCGACTCTCCCGGCCCCGAAAATCAGTGCCGTTTTTCCTGTCAGTCTCTCACTCACAGTTCTTCACCCCTGATCGGCAATCGGGGGGAGAGTGAAGTCCTTTCCCCGCCTGATTGAGATTTCGTGCCAGTTGTTGTACTTCAAAGCCCCCTCGCATGCTGCCCTAATCGCATTCTCATTTGAAGGATGCGGGTCCGGCCTCTCCCCTTTCGGTATGTTCGATCCGGCAGTGCAGATAGTCACGGCCTTGATCTTCAGGAGAGAAGAAAGAACGTATAAAGTCGCCGCTTCCATATCGAGCTGAAGAGCACCGGCGGCGATCCATTCTTCCAGCTTTCCGTATATCATAGATGGGAAGTTTTCTCTCAGAAGAGCGGGCTTCGTTGCATAGAAGGAATCCAGTGAAAGCCCCATGCCTACGTGGTAGTTTACACCGGAATCATCGCAGGCAGAAACCAGTGCCATGAGCAGTAGATAATCCGCCACAGCCGGGAAATTCTCCGGGATGAAGAGGTTTGAAGTTCCGGAGTATCTTATGCAGCTTGAAATAACCATAAGATCGCCGGGCTTCACATCAGGCGCCAATCCTCCGGAGGTTCCAACGCGAATTATCGTATTCACTCCAAGTTTGTTGAGTTCAACTACGGCGATCTCAGTCGAAGGGCCTCCGATTCCGCTTGAACATACTGTGATCGGCAGTTCCTTGTATTTGCCGGTAATCGTTGTGTAATCCCTGTTGTTTCCAACCTCTTCGACATCGCTCAAGTACTCTCCTATCTCATAGACTCTAGCCGGATCGCCCGGTAGAAGAGCTGTCTCCGGGAGAGAGCTGGCAGAAATCTGCAAGTGATTCTTTGCCTTTTTTGAAGTGTCCATATAATCATCCTTTCAATCCAGTTCCGCTTATCCCCCGAACGAAATACTTCTGGAGGAAGAGGAAGAGAATGACCGGCGGAAGGCTTCCGGCGATGGCCGAGCTGAATAAGTTCGCCCAGCTGGTGTTTTCTGTTGATCTGTGTGCCGCTATGGCTACCTGCACAACTTCGAATCTGCTTGAATGGGTTGCTACAAGAGGCCAGAACAATGAGTTCCACTGGAACATGAATACCATAACAATCACGGTCACTATTGCCGGTACGCTCAATGGAATAGCTATCTTCCAGTAGATCCTGAACCAGGAGGCACCGTCAATCCTTGCCGCTTCCATTATCTCTGAAGGCACTTCGGAGAAGAACTGCCTGAACAGGAAGATGGCGAGGCCGTTGGCGACACCGGGAAGGATCAGGGCCCAGTAAGTGTTGTCTATCCGCAGCTGCTTAATGAGGATATAGAGGGGTATGACAATCGATTCGAAGGGAACCATGAAGGTTATCAGGACTATTGTGAAAAGGGCCGCCTTGCCCCTGAACTCGAATTTAGCGAGCGCGAATCCTGCCATTGAGGCCACAAGAATTGTTAGGAGAATCGTTGAGACTGAGACGAGAAGACTGTTCATAAGGGCCCTGCCAAAGTTCAGGTTTACGAATATGTGAACAAAGTTCTCTAACGTAGGATTAGTAGGAACGAAAGTTCTCCAGGTGAGGGGGTTTGCATATTCATAGAGTGGGCTGGCCGGCCTCAACGCAGATGCGATTACCCATATAAGCGGGATTAGGAAGAAGAGGCTTATTATGCCTAGAATGGCGAATAGAACTAGAGTTTTCCACGGACTTCTTTTCTTCATGATTCCACCTCAATACTCGAATCGAGCCCTGGTGAATCGCAGCTCGAAAAAACTGAATAGAAGGATAATACCAAGCAAGATCGTGGTAATGGCCGAGGCCCTTCCCATGTCGAGATTGACGAAGGCGCTCTTGTAGGATTCGTACATGAGAAGGTTGGTCGAACCCATGGGGCCACCCTTGGTTATTATATATACCGGCGCGAAGCTCAGGAAGTTGAAAGCGGTATTTGCAACGAGAACGAACGATATGGTTCTCGTTAGCAATGGGAGAGTTATCCTGAACGTCTTCCTGAATGTAGAAGCTCCGTCGATGTCAGCCGCTTCGTACAATGTCTCCGGAATGTTCTGCAGTCCAGCAAGAAAGTACATCATCCAGTAACCGGAACTTCTCCATACGTTCAGCAGGACAAGCCCCCAAAGAGCCTGATTCGGAGAGGCGAAGAAGGGCTGGGGTTTGAAGCCAAACATGGTTAAGAAGCTGTTGGCCAGTCCGTTGTAGGGATCAAGCATAACCATCCAGATCACCGAAACGACCGCGAATGAAATCGCCGCAGGCAAGAAGAAAACTGTTCTGAAAAACTTGGTGAAGAAATGGCTTGAGTTAAGAAGCAGCGCCATTAATAACGATGTCAGCACGATCAGCGGGTTGACAACTATCGAGTAGATTAGGGTAACGGAAAACGATTTCCAAAAAACGGGATCGTACTTGAAGAGATATTCGTAGTTTTCGAATCCCACGAATGACTTTACCCCTGTGAAACTAGTCGTGGTGAGGCTCTCAATAACTGAAACGCCAATAGGCCAGATTTTGAAAACGACTAAGAACGCGAGCGCGGGGAGAACGAAAAGCCACGCCACTTTATTGTTTCGAAACATCAGCACACCATCCGAAATACCCTAAGGTCAAGTACGATCCCAAAATCGATTATCTGTATCTTCTAAGCTCTCTATCTATTCTTGCCGCGACTTCCTCAAGCGTGCTTCTCGGATCGGCACCATAATGAATTGAGTTGAATGCCTCTCTGAGCATGAGCTCATACTGAGAATAACCCGGTGTTCGCGGCCTCGGAACTGCCGTTGTCTCCATCTCAGCAATAAACAGCTGCCACATGGGGTTGTCGAATACCTGGGGGAGTGCTTCGTAAACATCGGATCTAGCAGGCGCTATTCCGTTTAGATTGTGCCATGTAATCACGGCGTCTTTACCAGTTATGAACTTCGTGAAAGCAAGGGCGGCATCGAGCTTCTTCGTCTTAGAGTTGATTCCGACATGCCAGCTGCCCGTAGGAGTTACCGCAACTCCGCCATCGAAGTATGGGAAGGGGGAGAGTCCGTAATCTAGATCGGGATATTGGAGCATTCTTCTTATGTTCCACTCATTCCCCAGCATCATTGCTGCTCTTCCGGTTCCGAAATACTCTCGTGAGATAGCCGAGTCACTTAGACCTTGAGGGCTTACCTTCCATTCATTAAACAGCTTCCAGTAGAACGTCGAGCCTTCCACAAAAGCATCTGAAGTGATGTATCCCTGTGAGACAAAACCATCGTCAGAGAGTACTGATGCACCGAGAGACTGAACCATAGGGAAGATAAGATAGGGTCTGTCTATCTGCTCAATTACCAGGCCCCAGATATCTGTTATGCCGTCTCCGTTCGTGTCCTTCGTAAGCTGCTTGGCAATTTCAGCAACCTCTTCCCACGTCAGCCTCTCTTCAAGACTCTCCGGAGGAAAGGGGATACCATATTCTTCAAAGATGGCCTTGTTATAGAAGAGACCTGCGGAAGAAGTTCCGTAAGGTACGGAGTAGAATGTTCCATGATAACTGCCCTCTTCTATGGAGGCATCGAACCAGGCTGCCATCTCTTCTTCGGAAAAGTGCTCGTCGAGAGGGAGAAGATAACCTCTTGCCGCGTAAGAAGCGGTATTGGGTCCGTCTACGATGTAAACGTCGGGAGTACCGTCTCCGGCGGCCAAACGGACTTCAATTGTCTGAAACAGCTGGCCAAAAGGAACGAGCTGAATGTCCACATCGATTCCCGGATTCTCGGCTTTGAACTCGTTGATCACCTGCATAACCTGATCTTGCGGCCATCCCATCCACAGAACTTCGAGCGTAGTAGCCGAAAGAACGACACCCAGTAAGAGAACGATTGCAAGTACGAGCTTCCTCATTTCGCCATACCTCCTGTTGAGCTAATGTATTAACGTCTTCTGATGAGCTTGAAAGTGAACGTTCCTGATGGCAAATAACTCTTCGAGTACAGAACCTTTCTATCTTGAACGTCGTAATGAATTTGCTCAAGCAAGAGCACCGAAGTGCCTACGTCGATCCTCAGCTTTCTTGACAATCCTTCGTCGGACTTGAAAGGAATGAGATCACACTCCGCATATCTTATGTCGATATTATAGTGTTTTCCAAGACCCTCAAAGACGGAACCCTGAATTCTCTCCGGATCTATTTGAGAAACGAATGATCTCGGAATTACGTCAACACAAACAGCAACCGGAATCTCGGAAGCGTACTTCACAGTCTCAAGAAGATATACTATGCTCCCTTCCTCCAGTTCAAGAAGCTCGCCGGCCCTTCCATCGCACACACACTCTTCGAACTGTATGACCTCGCTTCTTGCAGAATGGCCCTGAGATTCAATGAAACTTGCTATGCTTGAAAGCCTTTCTATACCACCCTTGATGATCGGGTATCTGTCTGTAACAAAAGTGCCGATCCCGTGCCTTTTGAGGAGGAGACCATCCTTCTGAAGAAGACCAATCGCCTCCCTTAGAGAGTTTCTGCTCACACCGAGCTTTCTTGCCAGGTCAGGTTCAGAAGGAAGCTTCTCGCCAGCCTTCAACTCTCCGCTCAGTATAAGGTTTCTCATTTCGCTATGGATCTTTCCCGAAAGAGAAGTATGAATATGATGGTTAAGATCGATATCCTTCATCTACACCGCCTCTCTTGTGATGTAGGATGTCCTACAAGTAGAATATACACTATTCATCGTCAAAAGCAAAAACTGCAGAAACCTTCTGGTTTAGGGTAACCGTCAAAGAGCTGCCGTCCGAAGAGCCGATATTCGCTGATCGCTGGGAAGACAAGGACCCGTCGTCCGTCAACGGTCCACCGTCCTCCGGAATCGTCGTCTTAGTCAAAAAACCACGAGACGATGAGAGAGAACGAGACGGATGAGATTAGATCCAGGTTGAGTGCTCAAGCGAGGATTTAAAGAGTGGTTCATCGTTCCGAGCTGCGCCCAGGTTCTTGGTTAAGAACCATGAGATGATTAGAGAGCGCGAGAAAGCGGGAGTTAATAGTGTTGTTCGCAATCGAGAACGAAGAGCAGATCCCATTATGTAATGCTCATTTTAGCTCAAGTTTTTTGACCTTAACCAAGAACGAAGAACANNGAACAGGTACTCGCTCTGGAACTAAGAATAGATACTTGCTCTGGAGTCTCTCTTTGGCTATTTGTACTCTTACCAACAACGAACAATCCACCACCAACTATTTTTCAAGGTTCTTTCCCCAACGTCAACTGCTGGCACGTTCTTCAGAAGCCCCTGCCTGTTCCGAACAAAACTGAATTCTCTTCATCTAATATAATGGAGGTAATACACAAGTTTCTGGAGGTTGCGGTGAGGAGACTTATTCTGGCTATTCTCATACTCGTGTTAGTTTCAAGTTCTTTCACAGCGGTTCTGAAAGTAAGAGAGACAGGTGATGAGTTCACTTACGCTGAGGTTGCCGGGGGTACGATATACCTCCCTGTGGATACTACTTTCAGCTTCTTGCCTGGGTTTGAGCTTTCAGAAGGGGATTTTTGGGTAACGTTTGCGATTCAGGATCCGCTATTCAGATTGGCAAGCGGTGACGAGTTGAGCCCCTCTCTCGTAGAGAAGTTCGAATGGAGAGACTCGAACACGCGACTGTTTATCGAGTTGAGGAGAGACATTTTCTGGTATGACGGCACTCCTATAACCACTGCAGACATAGAGTATTCGGTTAGAGCGTGGCGCAATACCGATAGTTCTCCGTTATTTCAAACACTTAACGATCCTAGATATGAAGGGCTGACGATAATAGACAGCAAATCGGCGGTTTTCAGTTTCACTTCGGCATATCCTGAATTCATAAACTCCCTGAGGACGGGGATTCTTGCAAAACATGTTTATCAAGACAAGCTAGGAATTGCGCCCGAAAACCTCAAGACAAGTCATGAGATGGACAAGCCTCCTCTAGAAGCATCTTCGGGTCCGTTTCTTCTTGATCAGAAGAGTGTGAAGGGCAACATTGTTCTCAAGAGGAATCCGAACTGGCACGGAGGACATGCCGACAACCTGTTCCCTCTCGTTTTCGATAATTGGCCTGAAAAGAGTCTCCTTGATGAGATCAGGCTAGTTGAAGTGGCGGAACCTTCAGACAGGATCGAGATGTTCGAAAGGGGTGAGCTCCATCTGCTTTTCAACGGACCTGAGGAGAACGAAACACTTATAAGGCTATCTTCATCAGAAACCTTCAATTCGGGAAGCTTTCCGGACGGTACTTATCATGTTGTTTTGATAAACCACAGGAACGAATTGCTTGCGGAGAAGGCGGTAAGACAGGCCATGAAGATGTCTCTAAACTATGAATCACTTCTCGAAGCTATTCCAAATTCCATGAAGACGTTCATTCCTATCGATCCAAGGACAGCACTCTTCAAGACACTGGAGGCTCAGATAGTGGATCTCCCATACGATCCGGAAAGGGCGAAGAGTCTTCTTGCAAATTCTGGCTATCCTAATGGCATTACTTTGAAGATTAAAGTCTATCATGGAGTTGAGACGAGATTGCTTGAGGAACTAAGAAGAAGCTGGGATAGAATAGGGGTGAAGCTTGAAGTCGAAAAGCTTGATTGGGGCACCCTTCTTCGCGACATCAACGGCGCGGATTACGAGCTGGCCTACCTTCGAGTTCAGGCTTTCGAGTACCCTGAAATTGCTCCCTGGACCAATGAATACGAACATGATTTGAGTACGGGATGGGAAGTCGGTTATCTGAACCAGCAGATTTTTAGGATTTTGAGAAGAGCCGCTATAGAACCTGATTGGGCAAGTCGGACTCCTTATTATCTGGGCGCGTACAGGATCTGGACAAATGATGTTCCGGTGTTGATTCTGGCCCACAGTCTTTCTTATGTGTTCTGGAACAGTGAGCTTGAAGGTCCCGTTCCAGGGAGAGGAGAGCTGTACGAGAATCTCGCCGAGTGGTTTTTGAAAAGGTGAACTTGGTTGACTTGATTGATCATAGCCGACTGACAGATTGGTGACCCGCCACTCTTGCGCGAATANNATATGAGAGGGATAATGCAGAGAGAGTTAGGATCCTCCGGCGAATGTATAGAGAGCACGGAGAATGAGTGAGATGAGGACACGGTCAGCAAGAAGTGAGATTGGGTGCGACTACAACCGTGACTTTCTTGTTTTCAAACCGGGCGGCCCATCTAGAGCCTTTAGCTTGGGCAGGTGCAGCGATTGCATCAGACACTCACTTTGGCGGTGATCTGTCATCAAGAGAAGGCATTGAAAGCTCGACGTTTTGGTATTAATCAGTGATTCGGCAATTTGGTCGACCACAAGCAGTCACCATTTCTCTGGAGAAGAAATCTGTTTTGGTCAGCCCTTTGGGAGCAAGCTTCGAGATCGTGAAAGTTTTGGGAGTTCACAGTCGGCAACGATGAAGACATAAAGGGGGTATTCGAGATGCTCTATCTTGAAAAGGAACCTTTGAGAAGAGCCCAGTACTTTATTCTCGAGAGTGGAAGAGAATTGGAAAGAAGGCTCTTTGCTTACCATTTCATGGATGGCCCGGCAAATGATGTTGTCGAGGAAATCGCCGGTTATCAAAATTTGGATGGAGGTTTTGGAAACGGAATAGAACCGGATTTTAGACTACCAGCTTCATCTCCAATGGCGACAAGTATAGCACTTCAATATTTGCGAGATTTCGATGAGGTACCTCTCGCAAAGGGGATTATCTCAAAGTCAATTGAATACCTTGACAACACATATGTTCCCGAACGGAAGGGATGGTTTGCAGTTCCGAAAGCCGTCAACGACCATCCGCACGCTCCGTGGTGGGAGTACGACGAAGAAAAGGGAATGTGCGCGATTGATGCGAATTGGGGAAACCCGACCGCTGAATTAATTGGGTATCTGCACAGATACAGGGAGTACACAAGTCTAGATACAGACATGCTCATCCTAAAGGCGATCGAGTATCTTGAAAGCAAAGACGAGTTCGGTTCCTTTCACGAAGTTTTCTGTTTTGTGAGACTCTATAGACAGCTTGAAGAAGAAACGGCTGCCAAGCTCATGCCAAAGCTGTCTGAAGCCGTATGTTCTCTTGTGAGCAAGGATGAAGAAGAATGGAGGACGGAGTATGTGGCGAAACCTCTTGACTTCGTGTCCTCCCCTGACGAGTTTTTCTGCATCGATCAGAATCTGATTGAAGAAAATATCGAGTACTATATCAGGGAGTTTCAGACGCATGGAAAAGTCAAGCCCGCCTGGTCCAAGAGCTTCTATGACGGAGAAATGGCCAAGTCATGGGATGAATGGGTTGCTATAATTACGTTGAGGGCGCTAACTGTTCTCAAGTCTTTTGGAAGAATCGTTCTTTGAAAACTATGAATGGAGGGTTGGAGTGAAGAATATCATTCTGCAAGAGAAGATAATGGCTGTTATAAGAAGCGATAGTGTCGATAGATGTGTAGAGATAGGAAGGAGCTGCTTTAAAGGTGGCATAAAGATCCTTGAGATTACATTCACGGTTCCAGACGCACCGAAGGCTATATCGATTCTCTCTGAAGAGATAAAGGGGGCTTACGTTGGAGCTGGAACGGTTATCACTGACGAACAGTTTAACATAGCGGTTAAGAGCGGCGCAAAATACGTGGTAAGTCCCCACTTGTCCGAAGAGCTTGCAATACAGTCAAGGGCTCTCGAGACGCTTTACCTTCCGGGGATAATGACGCCTACTGAGTATGTCAAGGCCACAGGGCTCGGCTGTTCTATGGTTAAAGTCTTTCCCGGCGACGTCCTTTCCCCATCTTTCGTTAAGTCTCTGAAAGGACCGTTCCCCGACGCTCTCTGCGTAGTGTCCGGAGGGGTCAGTCTAGACAATATCGACAAATGGTTTAAGGCAGGCACGGCCGCTGTTGGTATAGGATCCGATCTGACTAAGGGGACTCCGGAAGAGATAGAGGAGAAGGCAAGACAGTACGTCGCCAAAGTCAAGAGTTTCTTTAGATGAAGTCTCGCATTTTTGGAGTGTATTCTTGAAAGTTGAATGAGCGTTGAATAAGATCGTGAGCCTGCGATAGGTCACTTAGTTCTCCAAGGCCCAGCATCTGCACTATGATGTTACCTGTGGCAGTCCCTTCTGCCGGTCCTGCAACTACCGGAAGCCCTGTGTAGTCTGACACCAGCTGACAGAGAAGTCTGTTGCGAATGCCGCCGCCTACCATTCTGATATTCCGTATTGACCGGCCGGTTATTGACTGCAATTGTTTTCTCGTCTGCTCCGTCTGGTAAGCAATTCCTTCGATCGCGGCTCTCACGATCTCCCCCTTGTTTTGCAAAGAGATCCCGAGACTCTTGGTTTCGGAGAGTATAGCCTTCTCCATGTTTTTTGGTTTCTTGAAGGCTTTGGATTCGATATCGATCTTTCTCTCATAGCTTCTGGCGGTCTGCGCCATCTCGGTCAATGCATAGTGATCGAGATTAGGGTCCGATTTCCTCCACTCTCTGAGTAGTTCCTGAACCAACCAGAGACCGGTCAGATTCTTGAGCAGGCGGTACTTCCTTCCGTAGCAGCCCTCGTTGGCAAGGTTGTTTTCAATAACATATTCTTCTCTGGAAGGTTTGTCGATCAACACCCCTTCCAGGCACCAGGTTCCGGCGCTGACGAACATCGAATCATCTGAAAGATCCATGGACGAAACGGCCGATGCCGTGTCGTGGCTTGCGGGGAGAATGACCTTCATGCCCTTTATATCGAGCTCTTTCGAGATTGAGGGAAGCAGTTCTCCGGCGATTTCGCCAGGATCAACAATAGGAGTCATTATCTCAGGTAGATCGAAAAATCTCATCAGCTCTTCGCTCCAGTCATGCCGATCGGGGTCGAAGAGTTGTGTAGTAGTGGCGAAAGTGAACTCTGTCAGCTTCTCCCCTGTAAGGAAGTAGGTAAGCAGTGAGGGCATCGGGAGAAGGGTATCTGCCTTCTTCAGGTGACGGCTGTTTTTGCGTTTGAGAGATATAAGCTGATAGAGAGTGTTGAATGGCTGAAACTGTGTTGGGGCTCTGTCGAAGATCCATCGCTTGCCGGCCTTCTTTATTGCGTAATCCATGGAATCGTCCTTGAACATGTCCCTGTAGTGTCTCGGGTCACCTTGAATCGAGCCGGAACTGTCGATCAGCCCGAAATCCACTCCCCAGGTGTCGATTCCTACGCTGCGAATCTCAATTCCCAGAACTGAAGCAGCCTTAATGCTGTCCACTACATTCCTGTAAAGCGAAATGAGGTTCCAGTGAGTCGAACCGGCAACATGAATTGGCTCGTTTGAAAAGCGATGTACTTCTTCCAGAACCAGCCTGTTTCGATCGTACTTTCCGACGAAGGCCTTGCCGCTGGAGGCACCGATGTCTATAGCGAGGAATCCGATCAACGATCTACACCCCGTTCCATAAGGAACTGGTTCACTTCGCTTTCGGTTGGCATCGAGCTTGCTCCGCCATATCTTGTTGCGACGATCGCAGCCTCTGCGTTGGCAAAAGTCAGAATGCTTCCCAGAGCTTCTTCGGTAAGATTATGCAGTTCTTTATGGTCCATATTGTAGAGCCTCGAGATTACTGCGGCCATGAATGAATCTCCACAACCGGTGGTCTCGGCCACTCTTACTTTGAACCCCTCTCTCCTTACAGAAGTCCTTCCGCGATAAACAATAGATCCCCTGCTGCCTAGGGTAAGGAAGACGAGCGTGTCCGGTCTGACTTCCAGTCGGGATAGGGCCTTATCCAGACTGTCGCTGTCACATATATATAGCAGGTCGTCGTCGCTGAGCTTGAGAATATCGACTCTGGAGATGATTTCTTTGACTATGGCCCTGAATGAATCGTGTTCTTCTATTGCGCTTCTTCGAATGTTGGGGTCGAATGAAGTCTTGACTCCTCCTGAACTGAACCTTTCAAACAGTTCCATATAAGTGGATGCCGACGGTTCTTCAAGGAGAACTATCGCGCCAAAATGGAAAAGAGAAAAGTTCAGAGGGTCGATCTCTCTTATTTCTTCTGATTTGAGCGATAAATGGGCGGCGTGGTCCCAGTAGAAGCGAAATTCAGGTTTGCCTTCGCCATCCAGCGCAGCAAATGCTATCGGAGTCTTTGTGCCTCTTTCTCGTACGATGTAGCCCGTGGACATTCCGAGAGACTTCAAATACTCGAGTAGTGCGTTACCAAATTCATCCATCCCGATCTTCGCAAGAAATTCCATAGGAACTCCAAGCCTATGAAGGCCGGCAGAGATGTTGAAAGGGGCGCCACCCGGTTTCTTCTCGAACAGGGTGGTGCCTTCCAGGCCCTTCATCGGTTCTCTAGAGATGAAATCGAAGAGGATCTCTCCAGAGCACAGAACCGGCTTAGGCCAATCCTTCATAACTTGAAGTCTCCCTCGAATCTATCGAGATCATCTGCAGGAAAGCTTCCCTTTATGTATTCTTTCGCAATTTCTATTGGGAGAGTGAGATCGTGGACCCCGAGAGAAAGAAGCTTGTTTGCGCTATCGATATCCTTAATGCTTGCCGCTATTATTCGAGGGGCATTTGAGTGCCAGTCTCCGATCTCAAGCATTTCGGTGATCCTCTCCTCCGGATCGATTCCAGCCTTCTTCATTCTGTCGAAGTACACGGCCACATACTCGACTTCCATGCTGAGCGCGGCATAATACTGCTCTACCGTGTAAACTGCCGTTGCACAAACACCGACACCAATCTCGTCAAGCTCAGGAACAAATGACGACGCCTTTTCCGGGTCCCAAGGAAGCTTTACGGTGAAGAATTCGGGGTCGAAATCACTCTTCTTGATGAACTCCTTCACTTTCTGTATCCAGTTTGTCGATGATATGCTGCCTTGAACAAAGTGACGCTCTCCCGGGACCTTCGAGAGAAACTTCATTGCGTCCATTAGGCCCCATCCTGGTCTGTCGCGTTTCAGGATAGTCGGGTTAGTTGTTATTCCTGCAAAAACAGGTTGCTTAACGAGCTCAACGCTCTTTTCACAAATACCGTCAATGTATAACATTATTAGGCTCCTTTCTTAAGAAACTATATGTCTTGAAATGCAGTTTACTCTGCAAGAATCTGGTAATCAATACCCTTTATATCACAGAACTGTACCAGTTCCTCTACAAAATCGCCGTAGACACCGTGAGTGTGGTTGCACGGGTAGTATCTCAGGAAGGTTTCCATGTCCGTATCCAGC
>NZ_DJHG01000094.1:12880-20113 GCF_002432955.1 Mesotoga sp. UBA5825
CACATAGGCATGCGGCCACTCGATCTGGACCTTCTCCGACAGCTTCTTTTCTTCGGCTTCAGAGAGTTTAACGAACTCTCCCGGTACTATTGTCATGATGTACTCGCCGTTCTGTCTTGCAAGCCTGGCAAGGGTAACTCGCCCAGGTGCCGCGAAGTGCTTTACGGCTGCTCCTCCGGCAGGGAAGTAGAAGTCTTCTGGATACAATTCTACGTTTTTGAGATTAACTTCGGGATTCATCGATTTGCCGGCAAAAAAAGTCGCGTGAGTGCCCGAGTTACATAGATCTAGCAGGTTTTCTTCCTCGAAGTAATGCCTCACGTCTGCAAATAGAACAGGAGTCTGAGCAATATGCTTGAAGATCTCCATTGTCAGAGCTCCATCCATATCCGTTTCGGTGGCCGCAACGATTGTCTCCTTTGAACCGTGCCAGTCGTATGGATCGTTGAGGAAGGCCTCTACTATATCCATGGTAGCATAGTTGTTTGTCATCTCGGGCTGGCCTTTGAAGCCCACAAAGTCAAGTTCGTACTCCTCGATAATGCTTAAAGCAGCTTCGTAGAGTGCAATCTGTTTTTCGAGTTTTTCGGGAGTAAGCTGTTTCCCGTCATACTTAACTGTCGCCAGTCTTTCCAGCCATTCTCTTGCCTTTTTCGTGACGTCTTTCGGCACTTTCTCCGCTCTCACTACGAGCTCATACTGGTCAATCTGCTCGACATCGACGCCGAACTCCTTCATCCACTGATCACCGTTCGCGGTGGCGGTGTACATTCCCATAGGGCGGCCGCCGAACATACCATACCTCTCGCCCTTAAGTCTTGCCGCTGCCGACGCAGCTCTCAAAAAGTGCATGACTCTCTCGATTACATCTGAATCTTCGGGGTTTCCCCACACCCTTTCCGGCATTATTCCAACCTGTTCCAGTGCGCCGGCGGCCGCCAGCTGCCCGACCATTCCCGGATACGCCGGGTTGATCTGTCCATAGGTGAGGAAAGGACCTGGTGCATAAAGCGAGGCCATCACGGAAAGATGCGGCCAGCACCAGATGGCGTAGTTGAATATCGTGGCCTCAACCTCGGCCTTCATCAGTTCCTTGCCGGCCTTCTTCGCGAGCGAAGGCTTCCAGACTATATCGGAGGCTGTGACAACTTCCACTTCACCCGTTGCTTCAAGGGCCTTAACCAGCCTGTCTTGAAACCCCTTGTTCATTTCGATCAGATCGTTGTGAACAAAATCGCGCCCGTCGGAAAAAGTGATCACTCCAACCTTTCTCTTTTTCATTAAGCATTCCTCCTCTTTTCAATGTTTTCTTCGAGCTTATCTATATGAGCTTTGACACAGATTTTCTTTGAAGCAGTTCCGCCTTCAGCACAACTTTCGATTTCTCACCTCTTGTTCCGTCTATTTCGCTCAGCATTATCGTGGCGGCAATCCTTCCGATGTCGAGAACCGGCTGTCTGATCGTCGTCAAGGGAGGATCGATTAGTTCGTTCATGGAATGGTCATCGAAGCCAACGATTGACAGATCACCGGGGATTCTGAGATGTAGCTGCCTGACTGTATCGACAAGCACTTGATTGAGAAACTGGTTTGTGGATATGATCGCATCCGGTCTCTTGTCCGATTTCAGAACAGATTCCAGTGACAGCGAAGCCCTTTCCGCGTCCACTGCATTTTCGATAATCCAGTCTTTGTTTATCTCAATGTCCAGCATCTTGCAAGCATCCAAAAAGCCCATGCGTCTCTCTTCTATTGTATAGATTCCCTTTTTGTGAAGGACTATTCCGAGCTTGCTGTGACCGTTTTCCTTTAGATGCAACACTCCCTGAAGTATCGCCTGTCGGTTATCGAGGGTTACCGAACTTATCCTCTCCATTCCCTCAAGAATTCTATCGTAGAAGACGACAGGAATGTTTCTCCTGACTGCCTCTCCGTAGAGTTTTGAGTTGTTCCTTCCGTCTTCTCCTTGACAGGGCGAGGAAAGTATCCCCTCGACACCGTGTTCGAGAAGCCATTTTATGTAAACTCTCTCCTTCTCGAAATCCTCGCCGATATCGCAAACTATGAATTTGTAGCCTCTGGGAAAGAGAACGGTCTCGATTCCGCTCATGAAATCCAGAAAGAATGGATTCCTGATATCCGACACAATGAGGCCCACCGTTTGGGTCTTTCTTGTCTTCAGGGATTTTGCGGAGGAATTGGGAATGTAGTTCAATCTTTCGGCTGCGTCAACTATCTCCTTCCTTAGAGAAGGACTCACTCCCGGTTCATCGGAAAGCGCTCTAGATACAGACGACGGCGATATGTTCAATTCATTTGCTATGTCCTTTATCGTTATCTTCTTAATCAATGAAAATCGCAACCTTTCGCAAACGTTTGCGTTCCTTTTCATTATACTATATGGCATCAACGGCTTGAGGTGAAGAGAGAGATGAACTAGATGAAGGTAGCCTGGAAGGAAAAAGTCAGTGAGTCTTCAGCTTTCTTGACAGCAAAAGAGTTCCTAAGATGGTAGGGCTTGGTTCTGCAACGGAGAGCTCAACTTCAAAATTCTTTCCGTGGATTTGATAATGGTTATCTCTTATTGTTCTTTCTATGGAGCTGAAGTAGAAGGGGTTCTTGCCGAGGTTTCCCCCTATAACGAGCAGCTCGGGGTCGAAAGAGTCTATCAGGTTACACAGAAATCTTCCTAACGTTCTTGAAGCTCTGGTCACCAATTCACTGAAGAATCTCTCATTCATCTTTGCCCGATCGATAATCTCCTTCGTCTTTATTTCTCTATTGAGTGAATCTTTGACGATCTTTTCAAGGCCTTTTCCTCCCGAAAGCGCTTGTAAGCAACCATGGCGTCCGCAAGTGCAGAGAGGACCATTCGGGTCAACTACAGTGTGGCCAATTTCGCCAGCTACGCCATTTGCTCCGCGGAAGATATCGCCTCCGAAGACTATTCCCATTCCGATCCCTGTGCTGACCGTCACATAAATAAGCGAATGAATGTCTTTCCTGATAGCCCACTCTCCAAAGGCCGCGGCGTTGCAGTCATTCTCGATTACACCTTCAGTACCGAGAAAGGGAATTAGTCTCTCAAAAAGTTTGAGATTCTTCCATCCCAGATTTGGAGACCAGACAAGTGTTCCTGTATCGGGATCAACTGCACCGGCTGTGCACAAACCCCATCTACTGATCTGACCGCTCCCCGTAAGTCCTTCACACACGCTTCTGAGACGGGCCAAGAAATCATCTGCTCCACATTCCGGGAATGTAGGAAACTCCTTACTCGCAAGAGGTTCCTGAGAGCCCTCTATGAAAGCGGAAACGAGAGTCTTTGTTCCGCCGATATCTATTGCCAGTTCAATTGATTCCATCTATTGCCTTCCGAATTCTTCTGATCCTATTCAGAACCTCCGATTCCTTTCCTTCTTCGAACAGCTTCTTGCTTGCTATGAAGGAGCCAACTCCGAGCGCAGAGGCCCCTGACTCAATGTACTGAGCAGCATTTTCTGCGGTCACTCCCCCGAAGGGCATGAATTTGACATAGGGGAAAGGTCCCCTATATGCTTTGAGCAACTGTAGACCTATCGGATCACCTGGAAATAGCTTCAGAAAGTCAAAACCTTCATTTAGAGCGGTCTGAACATCGCTTGATGTGTAGACGCCGGGTATATACAACATCCCATCTCTTTTCGAGAGCCTGGCGATTTCTTCGCTGAATCCCGGACTGAGTACGAAATCTGCGTTCGATCGTAGGGCTTTCGAATACGATGACTCGTTGTAGACTGTGCCGGCCCCTATGTGCAATACTCCTTCAAGTGACTTCTTCAGTTCAAAGAGTAATTCAGACGACGACTCATCGGAGAAACTCACTTCTACGATGGTGAAACCGTTCTCCAGCAGCATTTCGCACAGAGTCTTCGATTGCTGAAGAGTGAGCCCTCTAATGACTGTAAGGAGCTTTTCGTTCAAGAGTTTTCTAAGCAAGCCAGTTCCCCTCCAAAATGATGAATTCACTGAAACCTATGACTCTCAATGTAAAGGGCGGCCAAAGTGTTCTCCGTTTTTCTGGCCGCTCTGATGAGTACTGTTCTGAAACAATGTCTTCTTGAAGCTATCTTATCATCTTCAAGGGGACTCTTCTTGGTTAGCTCTTTATGTCACTTCCATATACTACTCAACAGATACACCTGCAAATGCGACCATGGGATCTTCGTTGCTTTCCCACGGCCGGGAGTAGGTGAACTCTATCAAAGATATTCCCTTGCGTATTCCTTCAAAATCAAAGAATACGGTCGTCGGTGAACCCACAGTCTGTACTGAGTTCGGAAAGCCTTGAATAGAGCCTGAACTGCTCGAGTCACTTGCAACGGTCTTCCCAATGTACCTCAAGGCGGATCCATCGGTTTTCGGAGTCCACGAGAATCCGGTCGACGGGTTTTCCTGGAGAGAGATTCTGGTAAGTCTACCCACCTCCACCGATCCTGATGAACTGCTCAACACCATTGTGTACTGAGGAACACACTCGTTTAGAGTTGTATCCTCGACTTCAACGTTATATACGCGGATATCTACGGCGCTTTCCTGCCCTTCCCATTCTCTGAAGAGTTTGAAGATGATTGCAGAGCTTCCAATAGATTCAGGGGTGAAGAACCATGTAATTGCTGAGCTGGCTCCGGGTGATGTTTCTTCGGGTTGACTTCCGGAGACTTCCTTAGAATAAAGTGAAAAAGCTTCATTATCTGATAGGTAGTAGTGCCAGGTGTACCCGGAGCTTGTATTCTCATCCAGGTCGATCTTGAGACGTTGTTCGTAACTGACCTTGTTTACAATGACCGGAATCGCCAACTCTTTTTCAGACGCTCCTAGCAGAGCATTTGCAGGTAAGAACACGAGAACGAGCATTATAACTGTAATGACTTTATGATTTCTTCTAGAAGACATACACACCTCCGATTTCTGTTTTGTCTTTTGCGAAGCTCGCGATCTGAATGGCAGCCCTACTCTAGCATTCTCGAGACCTTCTGCAGATTCCCTTCTTGCAGACCATAGCTGATGTACTCGGCCCTCATAAGATCCCTATCGCCTTTGCCTGCTAGAAGAGAGTTAAGTCTCGCTGCCACAGTTGAACTATCCAACTCGAATATGTCTCCGTAGAACCCAAGTAGATCGTTGAGCAGTCCCCGGTCTCGCTGAAGATAGAACTTCAAATGGTAGTCTTCTGCCCGGTAGAACTCTACGATTTGAGATATCTCTGTAGCTGACTTCATATCACGTTCGCTTTCCTTCAAAGCAATGAACTCTTCGGCCACGTCCCTTTGATCGGCATTATGATAGAGAATAATTGACATGTACTGTCTCTTGTAGTCTATGTAGGCGTTATGTGAGCTCCAGAAAACCTCCAGCAAGGCCTCGTAAGTGATCTCTGACGGGTCAAACTCGATCTGAACAACCTCCGTATGATCGCACAGCGAAAAATAGCTTGGGTTCTCTTTTGTACCGCCGGCGTATCCGACGCTAGTTTTGTAGATTCCTCTTGTTCCTCCAAAGGCAGCCTCGGAGCCCCAGAAACACCCAAGGCCAAATGTTGCTTTCTCAAGGGTTGAGGGAACATCGATATCGATCGCAGGTTTTTCACTATTGGCCATAGCAAACACTCCTAACAATGAGAATATCATTATAGTTGAAAGGAACTGCTTCATACATACCTCCACTTTATTCTAGACAATATAAATCGGATATAAGACTATTTGGAATGATTATAAGTTCATTTGTCGAAGTGATTTTGAAGGTTTGAGAAGAAGCTTACATGGGTTAGAACGATCCTCCATTTTGAAGATGACCTATGGAATTCAAGATTTATTAAGTGTCCTCCGCAACAGCAGCTAAGATACCCCCGCTCTCCATTGAAATGAGGAGCGGTGATTGTGATGTAAGTGAGTCTTTGCAACGATTCCCGTTTCCTTTGCAGACTTTCATAGTCGCGAAAACAATACAGCGTCAATCCCGACTCTTAAGCGAATAACAGAGTCCCAACTCCTCTTTCACTGAAAGAGAGGGTTTGTTTAAACGTGTGGTGCCTTTCTTTGTTCAAGGTAATCAAACCGGCCGAAGAGTCCCAGCGGAAAGGCTGCCAGGCCAAAACGCTCTTCGCAACTAGACTTAGCAGAACATATACCGTCTCGCCAAAGAGATAATTCTTCCAGGGTCCGATCTTCTTGTATTGCAGAAACATATTTATCGCAAAGCTGTTGAAGAAGACAAGGAATGTTATGAGAACGGCGTACACGAAAGAGGGGAATTCCACATTCGCCTTTCCCAGCGAAGTAAACAAGTATATGAATACGGCCAAGCATGTTACCGCTCCGGCTATACAACCATATATGAAGGCCGTCCAATTTGTTTTCTCTGTTGTCTGATTGTGAAGTTCCATCATGAGTTCGAAGAGGTTCATAAGGGCGTTCACGGTGAAGAGAAGCATAAGGCTCACGATATCCAGCATTCCCGAGAACATGGCTATTGCAAAGATCATTACCGAGGAGCTAAAAGAATACTCATACCATCTCGGCATAGTTGATGCCCTTTGCAAGATTCCTCTAATACCATTTGAACCCGAAAGCGGAGACGGTGAAGTGGGCTATTGCAGACATGAACAGAAAACTGGCAATGAAAGGCCCCATTCTCAAATCAAAGAAGTTTTCCGTGGCCAGCACGAGGCGCATAATCTCCCTGTCAAATACCAGATAGTTTCTGGTTATTGTTAGAGCTGAGTCGTTGCTGATAAAATGCATTACGATTCCTTGAACCAGATGCAGAAAACCCATGACGATGTTGTAGAACCTTAGCTTACCGTGACTCCTGCCATACTCTCATTTCCTTTTCGTCACTTACAAATACTAGCATCTACAAGCCTCTGTCCAATGCTTTTCGGAGACTGGAACGGCGCCAGGACGCAATGCCCAGAGAAACGTCTGGAAACGCTAAGCGCCGAAGAATATCGGTGGACGCAAGACTGCCTTCGGCAGGAGGCGAGGCCGACTGCGTCGGGAAGTGATGCTGCTGCGCAGGAAGCAAAAAAAAAGAGCCGCTGAACGCTGTGAAGAGTCGTCCTTAGTCCCAGATCATGGACCCGTCCTTCGAAAGAGCAGTTGCAAGTTGTCAAAGAACCGCTGTACGCTTAAGAGCAAAAACCCGCTGGTCGCTGATGAAAACCACGTTGCCCGTCAACGGGCCACCGCCAAG
>NZ_DJHG01000044.1:0-1634 GCF_002432955.1 Mesotoga sp. UBA5825
AGACGCGCTCGGCCTTGTGCCTCCTTTAGAGTTTATTCCGGTGGCCGAGAAGACGAAGCTGATTGTACCGATTGGAAGAAGCATTATACTTCAAGCGCTCCGTTTCCTGAAACGGCTAAAAACCACCCGCCACACTTCGATCGGTGTTTCAATCAACATATCTGCTATACAGCTTCTGAGAGATGACTTCACAATCAGCCTGTTAAAGATGATAGAAGATACTGAAGTTCGGCCAGAGAATGTCTGCGTAGAGATCACGGAGTCGGTTGTCGCCACAAACAATGAGGAAATAAACCGTATTCTTGGTGAGCTGAGCGACTCTGGGATCCAAATAGCGATAGACGACTTCGGGACGGGCTACTCATCCCTTGCCAGAGAAAGAGATCTAAATGTGAACTGCCTGAAGATAGACAGATCCTTCATAGACAGACTGATGTACCTCAAAACCGAGGATACTATTACAAGCGACATAATCTCGATGGCTCATAAACTTGGGCAATGCGCCATAGCAGAAGGGGTAGAGCACGAAAAGCAAAGAGAGTATCTGAAGAGATGGGGATGCGACAAAATTCAGGGGTATCTGATCAGCAGACCTCTGGATGAAGAAGCGGCAATAGAATTCCTCAAGAGATACAAGCGCAAGCGGCGACTGCGATAACGATTGCCTTTGTTGAAGGGAGAGAAAAAGAGCTCGTCGTTCACAAAGCTCAGTATTGGCTTATGAAAAACGACAGATCGATTGCAATTGTCAACAATTCTGTATTGAGCTTCTTTCACTTTCCTGAAAGTCGTCATTCCATGATCAGCTCCCATGTATCCGAGAGCGAAGAGCTGCCGTCCCAACCTCCGAACAGCAGGACCGTTCCACTACTCTCGATATACGCCATAGTGTAGTATACACGCCTCGGTGGCAGCAAGGCTTTCATAACGTTCCTCGGCAGCGAATAGCCTATGGGGTTCCAGTGAATTCCGTCCCATTCGATCATCTCATTCCTACCCCCGAATGAAACGCCGTGAACGATGATAAGGTCACTCACACTGTCATATACCATCGAGTGTCTTGAGCGAGCAAAGAGGTCGTCACTGGCGACTTGAATCCATTCGTTGCCGTCCCAAGTCCACGTGTCACCGAGCATTCCCCGTTGGAAAGACGGCCTCCAAAGAGCACAATCAGCTTCTTTGAGGCATCATAAACCATCCCCGCCCTGGATCGACCTTCAGGCCCGGAAACATCGACGATTTTCCAGGAGTTGCCGTCCCACTCCCAGGTATCGGCCGGCTCTCTTGGAATGCCTCCAAAGACTACCGCCACTCCACGATCGGAATCGTAGGCTACTGCATGCCTTGAACGAGGGCAGGGACCGGATGTGGAAAGGTGTTTCCATTCCCGGCCGTCCCACTCCCATGTGTCGCTCAGGGGGGGCGCCGTCATTTCCTCCAAAGAGGATCACCGCTCCTCGTCTGCTATCGTAGAACATTGCATGTCCCATCCGCGGGCTGGGACCTGTCTCGGCCACCAAATCCCGCTGCACATCATAGGCCATCGCGTGACTATGCGAGCAGAAGGGCCGTCTATTTCCAGTTGATTCCACCGACAGACCTGTCCTGCACCTGTCAGTGCAGCAACCACAGCA
>NZ_DJHG01000044.1:1735-3428 GCF_002432955.1 Mesotoga sp. UBA5825
TTTTGGAGAAGAGATTGAATATCCACGAAGACTCTACTGGTAAAGAGATTCCTTGATTGGAAGGTTTCACTAAGAAATGGGAGTCGTAAAAGTTCTATCACTTTACTGATGATTTAGTGTTTCCATTCTTGTCCATTTACAAAACAAGAACCTACAACGCCCTCCTATAGATAAAAAGAAGGAACTAGATTGTTCATAACAAACTCTATTACTGTGAAATGCTCTGTGGTAAGATTTCTAAAACAGCCTCTTCATTGTAAATATTCAGCAGTTCTTCTTGACAGTTATGCTCTAAAAACGTCTGTCCCGATTTGTGGTTTGCATCCTTTGACAACAGTGTAGTTAGACAAAACGGGTCGATTAAACCTTATTCTCTTACCAAAGCACCACCAAATGCCTTGTTATTTACTTTGAATGATAATTGTCTCATTTGTGTGGTGAGTTTTGGTTAAGGTATAATAAAACTGTCAATAAGTTAGGCAACTTTACTAACGTGTTCTTCTCCTAAAGAGGTTCCCTGTTATGAACCGAAAGCGTTGCTTCAAAAAAGGAGGTATTGGGAATGAAAAGAGGGTTGATTCTACTCGTTCTTTTGTGCTTGATGATCTTCACCGGTCTTGCCAAAAGCTATGTGTTCGAGGCGATCCCGGAGACAGGTCTCGCAAAGACAATACTAGCGCTTCAGAAACTCCCTGTATTTGGTACGGTGTTTATGGTTGGTGCTCACCCCGATGATGAAGACAACGGGATGCTTGCATACTTGGCCAAGGGACTACATCTCGAGAGTTACTACCTTGTTTCCAACTGGGGGCAGGGTGGTCAGAACGAGATCGGACCTGAACTCTACGATGCCCTTGGAGTTTTGAGATCACAAGAACTGGCATCGGCAAGGGTAATTGATGGGGGGAAACAGCTACATTTCGGCGCTTACGATTTCGGCTACTCGAAAACAGCAGAAGAGACTTTCAACGATCCAAACTGGGACAGAGAGACAATAGTCGGTAACTTGGTTGAACTGATCAGAATCTACAAACCGGATATTCTGCTAGGCAGACACGCCCCAACCGGCGGTCACGGTCATCACCAGGCTTGCGGCGAACTCGTACCGGAAGCTGTTTTGGCAGCCGCAGATCCTAACATGTACCCGGAACAGCTTGAAGCAGGTCTTCAGGTGTGGCAGGTCAAGAAGTTCTACCAGGCCGGTTCCGGCGGTATACGAGTCAACACCGGCGAGTATAGCCATATTCTTGGTTACTCCTATAACCAGATAGGACGCATAGCGCGTGGCAGCCATCAGTGCCAGGGAATGGCCGGAAGTCTAGGAACACCTGGAGATGCCTACTCAAGCTATGTATTGATGAGCAGTGTCTTCGGAATGGAAGAAACTGGTATGCTCGATCACATGGACTTTTCTTTGAAAGCCATTTCTAACGGTATAGTGGGAGACTTCTCGGTAATCACGAAGATAGATGGAATGCTACTCAAATTGAACGGCATCACGAGCTCTATACTGGCTGGATTCAACGCGATGGATCCTACGGGAATTGGCGATGAGCTTCTCGAAGGACTGTCACTTGTGAGAGAAATGATTGCGTTTGCGGAGGGATCGAATCTCTCAGACTCCAACAAAGAATTGCTGATTGAAAGACTAACCATGAAAGAGGCGGATTTCCTGGCTGCGGCTCGTGAAGTC
>NZ_DJHG01000044.1:3468-14522 GCF_002432955.1 Mesotoga sp. UBA5825
AGAAGTCACGGCAACGTTCTGGAACCTTGGCAAAGAAATCATTGACAATGCCGAGATATTCTTGGCACTTCCCGAAGGCTGGACAACTGATGTGGAAAGCGCGGCCTTCGAATCTATAAAGTTCAATACCAACGGACAGGCAAAGTTCACTGTTACAGTCGGTGACGATGCCGCTTACACAGATGCTTTTGATGAAAATCCGATTAGCGCAGTAGCGGTATGGGAAGCATTAGGTGGATCTGTCTGGACGGAATCAATCGCAGATATAAGGGTAGTTCCAAAAGTCTCTGTCTCACTGGATCCTGAAAGATTAATGGCTCCAGCATCTTCTTCGGCAGTGACGAGAACGATTACTGTAAAGATTCAGAACAACTCCAAGGAAGCTATTTCCGGAACAGTCGACCTGGAGCTTCCCGGAGGTTGGACACTTTTGACCGAAGACACATCATTCTCTCTGAGCAGGGAAGGCGAAATCAAGTCAATGCAGGTCGCATTTGAGATTCCGGCAAACGCCCCCCTGGGAGAATCAGAAATCGTGGCAGAAGCAATAGTGGATGGAGAGGTCTTCAACGAAGGCTTCCAGGTGATTGCATATCCTCATATTGAAACGAAGAACTTCTACAAACCGGCTGTAGCGAGAGCCGCTGTTATTGATGTGGAAGTCGTCCCGGGCCTCAAGGTTGGTTATGTGGATGGCGGTCTTGATATCAATACTGTGTACCTAAGACAGATGGGAGTGGATGTTACTGAACTTAGCCCTGCTGACCTTGCCGCCGGAGATCTCAGCCAGTTCGACACCATAGTTATTGGCATGAGGGCCGCTACGACCAGACCAGACATTGGAGCAAATTCGGCGAGGCTTAACGAATACGTGTTCAATGGCGGTAACCTTCTTGTTCAGTACCACAAGACAGGCGAATACGACAGCAGCTGGGCTCCCTTCGATTTCGCCATTAGCAGAAACAGAGTCACAGTCGAGGAAGCAGAAATAAAAATCCTTGTTCCTGATCACCCAATATTCAACTGGCCAAACGTAATTGGTGATTCAGACTGGGAAGGTTGGAAGCAGGAAAGAGGCCTCTACTTCCCGAACAAATGGGCACCTGAGTTTACTCCTTTGATTGATACCGACGACCCAGGTGAGGATATCGAGCCAGGTTCGCTGTTGATTGCGAACTACGGAGAAGGAACATACATCTACACAGCACTGGTATGGTACAGGCAGCTAGATTATCTTGTACCGGGCGGCTACAGAGTCTTCGCGAATATGTTGAGTTTACCAAAGGTGAAATGAGGTAGTTAGAGAATCGGGGGACCCCAAAGGTCCCCGGTTCTTTAAAGTATCAAAAATTGAGAAAACTAACGAAAATTGATCTTATTCGTCTTTGTCACTCTTTATTCAGCTCAGCTCACCAGTATCTCCGCTATTTGATAAGAGCCCATTCAATATATAATGTTAGTAAGTTAAGCTACTTAACAAAACAAAGGTGATTCCAGTGAGTCGATGCTTACGTGAAACCGAAGAAAAAATAATGCAAATAGTGAGGAATGAGGGACTGATTTCCAGGGCAGACATAGCCAGGAAGAGTGGCCTTAGCAAGCCAATTGTATCTGTCGTCGTGAATAACTTCATCTCTCAGGGTTCAATAGTCGAAGTAAAAGAGGGAGAGAGTTCCAATAGGGGTGGAAAGAAGCCCATGCTCTTGTCTTTTGTTCCTAACTACAAGTATGTAGTTGGTGTTGATGTTGGTGGGAACAAATTGATCTCTATACTAGCGGATCTTGATGGAAATATAGTTGAAAAAGCGAAGTTCTCTACAAAGTCAATTTCAGATGAGGAAACATTTCTAGAAACCGTTGAGAAGGCGATATCTCAGGTAATGAATGTTCCGCTCTCAAAAGTTATGGGTATTGGAATTGGCGTTCCAGGTACAGTAGATCCCGAGAGCGGAATGATCTTCTATATGCCCGCATTCGGTCTTCGAAAAGTGAATCTGATGAGTTGTATGGAGGAAAGATTCAAGCTTCCCACATTTGTGTCTAATGACGTTACTCTGAACGCACTTGGAGAGATGTGGGCAGGAGCCGCTAGGGGATGCAGGAATGTTTTTCTGACGGCTTTAGGCACGGGAACGGGCGCGGGACTAATAATAAATAACGAACTCTACGAAGGGACAAGCGGCATGGCCGGCGAAATAGGATACATGATAACGGACTGGAGCAGAGAGAAGAACTTGAGCTTTGTCTTTGGCAGCCTTGAGAGCTGGTTTTCAGGATACGCGTTTGAGAAACTTCTTTCAGAATTCGAGAACGAGCCAACGGTTGCGCAGATGTTCGATCATTCCGATAGCAATCCGAGATTCAGGGAGATAGTAACGGTTGCATGCGAGCACCTCAGCGTGGTAATCGCAAATGTAATCACACTGCTTGATCCGGACGTTGTTGTTATAACAGGTGGAATAGGTTACAACCAATACGATAGGATATTTAGCCTTATAATGCCGGTACTAAGAAGAACCGTCCCCGCCGAAATACTGAATCGGGTTACTTTCAAGCGTGGCGAACTGGGTGAGTTAGGCGTTTCTCTAGGAGCTGTGTGCAACGTTCAAAGAAAAGTCTTCATGGAAGTGTGAGCTACATCACAATTTTGGAGGTGGGTAAATGAAAAGAGCATTGTTACTTCTACTGGTTGTTTCGGTTGTCTTTGCTGGTTTTGCCGGTGCAGTAAAAATAACTTACTGGCAGTACTACTATGAAACTAAAGTGAAACTGGTGGATCAGCTCATCGAAGAGTTTGAAAGGCAGAATCCGGGAATTGAAGTAGAGCACGTTACTTTCCCCTACGAGAATTTCAACGAAAAGGTCGCGGTATCTGTCTCTGCCGGAGTCGGACCGGATGTTCTCACTCTTTTCTATGGATGGATTCCGCTATATGTTACTTCGGGATACCTTGTACCTCTTCCTGAAGCCGAATTCACCCCGGAATATCTCAGCAGCGAGTTCTTCCCGTTCGTCTCTAAAGGAATCGAGTTCGATGGCGTGCCATATGCCCTTCCGACAGCTGTAAGGTCCCTCGCACTGTTCTGGAACAAGGATCTCTTTGCTGAGGCCGGTCTCGATCCTGAGAGTCCTCCGACCACTTTTGCCGAAATGGTCGAATTTGCAAAGAAGCTCACAAAGTATGACGACAAGGGCAACATAATTCAGGAAGGTCTGACAATGCAGCCATCTGGCCAGGGGCACCAGTGGATAAGAGAGGTTCTTGTCAGACAGCTCGGCGGGACGCCATACAGNNTACAGCGCGGACAACAGAACCGTTCTTTACTACCAGACTGCGCCGGAGACTCTGAAGGTATATACCGACCTTATCACCAAGGATAAAGTTGGCTACCCCGGCTTCCTGAACGACGATGTCACTGCTTTCAGATCTCTCAAGGCCGCCATGACAATTGACGGTTCTTTTAGGCTTGGAACTTTCAGACCTCTTAACAACCTCAACTGGGGAGTTACCGAACTTCCGTCCATGAACGGTGTGAAGTCAAACTTTGCGTCTTTCTGGGCACACGCAATAACAACCAACGCAACTGGTGAAAAACTGGAAGCTTCTATTAAGTTCCTGAAGTTCATAACTTCTGAATACGCTCAAACACTTTGGCTAGAACAGGTGGGCGAACTTCCAGCCAACCCGAACGTTGCGGCCGCTTATTACGATCATCCTGAATTCGGGCCTTTCCTCAAGGGTCTGGAGTACGCCCATGCGACTTTCTTCGTTGACGAGAGTGGCCAGCGACAGGTATTGATGGATGCCGTCGACAAGGTCTGGATACAGGGCATGGATCCTATTAAGGCTTTCAAGGAAGCAGCAGAAGAAGATCAAGCAATAATAGACGAATTCTGGTCAAGAGTAGAGTAATTTGAAGAGTGTCTGGCCGTGGCACTGCCACGGCCATTCTCTTTGGGGGTAAGAGATGAAAATAAGTCAGAAAAGAATTGTTACTGCGTATGTTTTCCTGGCTATCCCGCTGGCCTTCTATATAGTAGTCCGTTTCTATCCAATGATATACACCTTCTGGCTGAGTTTCACTAACTGGAGGCTGATTTCGCCAAAAAAGGACTTTGTCGGGTTCGATAATTTTGTCAAGCTTTTCAAAGACAAGGTATTCATGACTTCTCTCTGGAATACTATAAAATACGTGGTCTATGGGGTACCTCTTGTGATAGTCCTATCGCTCTTTTTGGCCGCGACGCTGAACAAGGTTAGACATCTGCAATGGTTTTATCGTTTGCTCTACGTTATGCCCTACATTACACCGCTAGTAGCAGTGAGCTGGGTTTGGAGATGGATCTACCAGCGACCGCCCGCAGGAGTGCTAAACAATATCCTTATGGCCTTCGGTCTCGATGCTCAACCCTTTCTGACCAGCATGAACCAGTCTTTGCCGGCCATAGTTGTGACTACGGTATGGGTAAATCTGGGATACTGCATTATTATCTATCTTGCCGGTCTGCAGACCATACCCCAAGAGTATCTGGAGGCGGCCAAAATAGATGGGGCAACGTCAAGACAATCTTTCTTCAAAATAACTCTGCCGCTCCTTAATCCGATTACAGTGTTTCTCGTTGTTACACAGAGCATCACGTTTCTGAGGATTTTCACGCAGGTTTATAACATGACCGATCAGGGGTCGGGAGGTCCTCTGAATGCGACCAAACCCCTGGTGCTATATATATATCAAAAGGCCTTCAGATCTTTTGACATGGGTCTCGCTTCTAGCGCATCCGTGATACTTTTCATGCTAATAATGGGTATAACGCTGATACAACTGCTGGTATTGAACAAGCGAGTCCAATACTGATTGGTGGGTGTTTATACATGAATAGAATTGACAGGAAAACAAGTGTCTTTGCCTATATATTTCTAACGATCTTCGCCATTGTGATGGTCTTTCCCTTTGTCTGGATGTTCTCTTCGTCTTTCAAGTCATCAGAAGAGGTCTATGAGATGTCATTGATACCGGATGAACCAACGATCGACAACTACGTATACATTTTCAACTACTCAATGTTTCCTAGGTGGTTTTTGAACAGCATGATTGTGGCTGTTGTGACCACTATATCCGTTCTCTTTTTCGATTCGCTGATAGGCTACACGCTTGCCAAATATACTTTTCCCGGCAAGAACATCATATTTATTCTCATTCTCAGCACGCTCATGATTCCGACCGAGATGCTAGTTATTCCATGGTATATCATGGTAAGGCAATTGGGGTGGATGGAGACCTACTGGAGCATAATGTTTCCCGGTATGATCAGCGCTTTCGGCATTTTCCTCATGAAGCAGTTCATGTCGACGATACCGGATGACCTGCTTGATGCAGCAAGAATCGACGGGGTATCGGAATTTGGAATATTCATCAGAATAGTCATACCTCTCGTCAAACCGGCACTTGCCACACTGGCGATTTTCAATTTCGTTGGCAACTGGAATGCTTTTTTGTGGCCTCTCATAGTAGCCCAGACTCCGAAGATGTACACTCTCCCGGTCGGGGTCTCTTACTTCTCAAGTGAGAATCTAACCAGGTGGGAGTTGATTATGACAGGCGCCGCCGTCTCAACCATACCGCTGATAATCTTCTTCATAATCTTCCAGAAGCAGATTGTAAAGGGAATCGCCATGTCGGGATTAAAGGGGTGATACATATGCGAATAATCGATTCTCATGTTCATTTTCCATCTTCTGATCTCTTTGGAAAGGCTAAAGGTACTGTCCATCCATTGCTGGCCCGTGAGAGGGCGCGCTGGAGAAAGGCATGGCAGTTCGATGGGGCCGAACCCATCGCTTCACAGGATGAAATGGTTGAGAGATGGTACAAAGAGACGATAAAGCATGATATCTCGGTGGTTTTCGTAACTTCCGGCGGAAACGAGGCAATGGCGGAGATAGTAAAATCTCATCCCGACAGGTTTCACGGCTACGCTCATCACGATCCTTCCCTAGAAGATGCACCCGGACTGCTGGAGAAGGCCATTAAGGAGCAGGGTCTGAAGGGATATNNGTCGCTCAGGGAGAAAATATCCCTGTGCTGATCCATTTTGGTATCATGGGCTCTGCTGGGGGGATTGCCAATCATATGAATATCAATCCACTGGTAATTCACGATGTTGCAAAAGCCTTTCCTCATATGAGAATAATCGTGCCACATTTTGGTTGTGGATACGTCTTTGAAACCTTGAATCTCTGCTGGGCCTGCCCCAATGTATATATTGACACAAGCGGATCAAACCAGTGGATGAGATGGATGCCTTACGATGTGAACCTGGAAATGCTCTTTCGAAAGTATAGAGAGACTATAGGGCCGGGTAGAATTGTATTTGGTACGGATTCCAGTTATTTTCCCAGGGGTTACGCAAAGGCCTACTTCGATGAGCAGTTCAAAGCCATGATTAACGTTGGTTATTCCGACGATGAAATCGAAAGGGTCGTCTTCGGCAACATAGACGACCTTCTCAATGGGAGGTAGTATGGGATTTTCTCCAGTATATTCTAGGCACGTTCTCGAAAAGTCTTACAGGCACTGGGCGGAGACCTTCCTGAGTGAATTCGGGCAGCAAAACAGGGCTCATCTAGTTATGCTTACAAAGCAGGGGATAATCGACTCCGAAACAGCATCAGCGCTAAAGAATGCTATTGGAGCACTAGACACGACTATGAAGATCCCGCGGGAGTTCCCCGATGGGGTTGAAGATCTTTTCTTCTTCTATGAGAAGCAACTCGAAGGACTTCTCGGAGAAAAGGCAGGCTCTCTCCATACTGCTAGAAGCAGGAATGATATGGACGCAACTGTCTTCAGATTGTACGTGAGAAAGCGGATGATTTCCCTCATGAAGCAAATGCTGGCGATGACGGGAAGTTTGATCGAGAAGATAAAGAACTCCAGAGAACAACTCCTGGTTCTATACACGCATGGACAACCCGCACAGGTCTCCACGCTAGCTCACTATCTGGCATCTTTCCTTATAGAATTTCTGGAAGGACTGGAAGGATTGAACACCTCCTTAAGAGTCGTGAATCAGTGCCCTTTGGGTGCTGCAGCGATCACCACGACAGGATTCAATATTGATCGGAAACTGGTCTCTGACCTTCTGGGATTCGAATATCCGGTTCCCAACTCTTACCAGGCTATCGTCACATCCCATTGGCTCACTTATCCATCGATGTGGTTCAAGAGCATACTGACCGACATAACCCGTCTTATGGCCGATATGGGACACAAAGCCTCTTGTGAAGTCGGGATTCTCAGCTTCCCTGATGAACTCGTGCAGGTTTCCAGTATAATGCCGCAGAAGAGGAATCCTGTGATAATCGAGCACATAAGAATCCAGTCCGGGATGGCCTCTGGAGACTTTCAGAGCCTTATTGACCTCTTCCACAATGTACCTTACCAGGATGTGAACGAAGTCGCAGACGCTCCTCTCACAAACTTTACCAGAGGGTGTGAAACGTTTTCGGGGCTGCTGGAATTGCTGGAAGAGACGCTTCTAAAAGTGTCCGTGGACGAGAAGAAAGTGGACGATATAGCAATATCTGCCGGAACGACAACAACAGAACTTGCTGACGAACTTGTAAGGAGAGAATCAATCTCATTCAGAACAGCTCATAGAGTTACGAGCGCCTACGTCAAATCGGGATACTCTCTTGAAGCTCTCCGCAAAGAATTCCAAAGTCTAGTCGGAAGACCCATAGGCATGAGAGACTCTGAGCTCAAGACTACTCTTTCTCCCAGACACTTTGTAGAGATGCGCACTATTCCAGGAGGTCCCTCTACTCTGGCTATGGAAAGCGTTCTGAATTCTATTGAAGCGAAAGTGAGAGGGATTTCCAAATCGCTGGACGAGCTGGTCAAGGTCATTGCCAAGAGCGAGAAACGCCTAACGACAGAGTTCAATTGTCTCGGTTGATGCGGTGCAATTGTGATAGCGGCTAAGGAAATAATTATCAGACTCGGAGAAGAGGTTTCAACGGCAAACACTGAAATGGATCCTTACATTGTCGAGCAGCTCGATCTCTATCAAGGGCCATTCTCGGAAGTCTTGAAGAAAAACGTCACCATTTCTAGGAGAACAGGACTCCCCATTTGTCAGGATACAGGTTTTCTAGAATTCTTCGTCTTTCAGGGCAACGAAGTAACTCTAGAAGAACCAATAATAGAAACACTTAATTCCACAATCAGAGAAATATACAAAGCAAGGCCTTTCAGGTACTCCTTAGTCTCTGATCCGTTGCTTCGTAGAGAGAATACCTATGATAACACGCCGGTAGTATGCCATATCTTCCCGGTGAAGGGAGCCAAGCTTGAAATCCGATTTCTCGTGAAAGGGGGAGGTAGCGAGAATCTTTCTCGACTTTTCATGATGAATCCTTCTTCTGGCGTAGATGATGTGGTTCAGATCATAGTCGACTCTCTCAAAGAAAGCGCTGCGAGAGGGTGTCCTCCTTTGAAAGTTGGAATCGGAATCGGTGGAAGTTCTGACAAGGTAATGGTTCTTGCCAAACTCGCCCTCACAAGATCCTTCAATGAGAAACATCCCGACAGCGAATACGCTGCACTTGAAGATAGAATACTTGCAGAAATAAACGATCTTAAGATAGGCTATCAGGGTCTGGGGAAAGGGATAACCGCCTATTCTGTGCACATTGAGACCTATCCCTCACACATAGCAATAATGCCAGTAGGACTTGCGGTGGACTGCTATATCGCCAGAAAGGGGAGAGTTGTTCTTGAGGATTGAAGAATTGCGTGTGGGTGACGAGTTAGATTATTCGGGTGAGTTTCTTGTTATGAGAGATGCTGCGCAGAAAAGGCTGAGCATGATGATCGAGAAAAATGAAGAACTTCCGGTTAATCTGGACAAACGAATTGTCTTCTACGCGGGACCTGCCAAGTCAGTTAACGGTTTGTTCGGGGCCATAGGTCCTACAACTTCGAGTAGAATGGATTCATTTCTGGAGATGCTCTATTTGAAGGGCGTTCTGGCAACTGTGGGTAAGGGGAAGAGAAGTCGGATAGCCGCATCTATCTGCAAGAATTACGGAAGGGTTTACTTCTTGGCTCCCAGCGGGGCTGCCGCTGCTCTGGCAGGGACAATCTTGAGCATGAAAGTCTTGGCATTCGAAGACCTTGGCACAGAAGCTATCTTCAGTACTCAGGTCAAGAATTTCCCGCTATACGTTGCCATCGATTCACTTGGAAACGACGTGTTCGATACGCACGTGAAGTAGCTCTTTTCTTTCGTCTTTCGGGGCAGACTCCGTTTTTGACATTCTGCCCACATTCATTAGACCCCGAAAGCAGGGACTTGCTTTTTCGGAGCCATTGTTCGTGGTAGGTAGTTAGCCAAGAGCAAAGAAATCGGTTCTCCAATGGCTGGTTAGCTTGTTTGGTTACTTCAAGTGTTTTCTCATTACCAGCTTATGTTCAGTTTCTCCATAAGAGATAAAACCGTGCCTCTTAAACATGTCAACCGGTCCCATGAAATCAGATAACGAATTCACAAACTCTTTGTTGGGGTAAGCCTCAATGTAATCAAAACCTCATCCGCCGAGTCTTTGCAAACATATTCCAGCAATTGGATGGCGATTCCTTTTCTCTTCATGGTCGGAGCGATTGAAAACAGAATATGGATTTCGCTCTACTATTTGGATCAGGCTCTATTGTATTTACTTCGCTCATAAACCGCAGCCAGCTCGTACAGTGTATGCAGTCTGATTTAGTGTTGGCATTGCACCAGCCAACGACATGATCATCGTAATATGCCAGATATCCCTGGATTATTCCCGCCGTGATATATTGCACTGCTAGATCCCGCCTCTTCTCCGGAGATGAAAAATCTGTTTCAACACGGTGATCAGCGGTACACCAACACACACAATAGCACCTGTCCTCCTCTTCGTTGTCAGCATGAGCTTCAGTTTCGAAAAAGCTCAGGTAGTCTTCCAACAAGTCCGATGTCAATTTCTTAATCTCGATATTCCTTCTGCAACCTCCTAAAAAAGGTGTCCGCGTTCTCGAATAGCCAATACCTTCTCGAAAATCTGAGATTGGATATCCGGATACGTCATTTGGTCAGGTAGATTAGTCGACAGCGTCCTTGCTGCTATTTCAAAGGAAGGCAACTGGCCTAGTTCAGCGATCTCTGCAAAGTACACACGTCCATAATCTGGACTGTCTCCGTTGACGGAATAGTCGCATACTTCAGTTAGGACATACTTTAGTGCTCCGGTTTCTTCAAACAGCTCCCTGTGGGCAGTCTCGATTATTGGTTCGTCATATTCCCTTCTTCCACCAGGGATCTCCCAAGTTGTTCTTGCCTTATGCCGTACAAACAGCCAGCTGCCCCTGTAATTCGAGACAACTACAGCGTACATTAGCTTCTTGTCTTCTATCTGGCATCTTTCATAGAATTCTACCTTCATATTACACTCCTCAACACTTCAATCACAATAGTGATCCAGCAGCGAATGATAACCGGGTGGAGATTATTGCAGAAGCCCACGCCGTAGAATTATCGCACATTCGTACGCTCCTTGGCATCCCCAAAACTTCTGCACTCTCAATGGCCCCCACTTGGAGAGATGAAGTTACCGTACTTGATTCTATCTCCTGAGAAGGAACGGCAACTTCTAATCGCTGGGGAAGGGATTGATATAGGTCGCTTTCGGCACTACCATCACGCCATCGTAAATGTCTTTCGGAGGAAGCGACTGTACATCGTAGTGGAAGTTCATCAAAGCTTTTTCCTTCTCCAGCTTGTCATCATGAGATGACAGGAGTCCTCTGGATCCATCTGCATACTCGGCTATGGCACTCAAAAGACTGACGGCTCTACCCTCTCCTCCCTCAGCCGTACTCTCAGAAGGTATTACTAGAAGCCGAAAGTTAGTCCACTTGCATACGGACTGTGATAGTGCAGATATTCGCCTAACCACTGCATCTTCGCTCCTCTTACACGCTCTTTAGGGACTCCGTTTTCTACATCTAGTTTGCTTTGATAAG
>NZ_DJHG01000110.1:0-268 GCF_002432955.1 Mesotoga sp. UBA5825
ATGTCACAGCTGTTGGGTACACATTGGGCGGAGATTTCCCGGAGGATATTTACAGCAAATAGACTGACTGAAGATATTAGCGGATAGCATAGAGAAAAGAGCGTCAAGATCCTTTGCTGAAGAAGCATTAGATCCATGAAGAATATGACTCGATGCTTTCCGAGCTTTTTCGATTTTCGTCTGAATCTATTCTCACTGAACATATCGCGATGATATCGACGAAAGGGCTATATGCAGCAAGGCAATCTGACGATTCATTCCGTTTTAG
>NZ_DJHG01000110.1:280-2705 GCF_002432955.1 Mesotoga sp. UBA5825
TTCCTGCCTTTTCCTTAATTACGGCTGTTCAATCTTTGGGAATACAATGCTTACTGTTATTGTGAAACTTCATTGCTTCTTGCTTGCTTGATGCAGTAGAAGTTGTAGCGTAAATTGAGCAATATTCTGATGATTACTTTTTCTGAGCAAGAACATAGTACTGGTAAGTAAGAAATCCATCAAATCGGCCGAGTGTGATCCGACTGATTAATGAATCTCTCCTGGAGATCGGTGAGTGTGACCAGTTGATTATTTTATACTGAGAATTATCTAGTAGCTCAATGATTTCTCTCTTTGTGAAGAACCTTAAATGAGTTCGATCTAGCAACCCTGCTGACACATATTGAAATCTTCCTCTTAAGACTAGTTCCTTTACAACAGAATAATGCCTGATATTTGGAATGGATGCCAAAAGATATCCCGAGGAAGAAATGACGTTTCGAAGTCTTCGCAAAGTCCTCCATGGATCAATAAGATGCTCAAGGACGTCTCCACAGATCACCAAATCGAATTCTCTATTTAGAAGCCAATTGGGCAAATCCCCTTCTACTGATCCAATAAAGACTTCATCCATTCTGGTTGCTGCGATTTTTCCATGACTGCAGGATAACTCTATTCCAGCAATATAGGTTGCTCCTTTTTCTCTCAGATAGGCAGCATTCTTTCCATCACCACATCCGACTTCTAGAACGCTTCTGAATCCAGGTGGAACAAGATCAATCAGATCTTTCCTAAGAAAGCAATAATAGTTTTCTGGCAAAGAGTCTTCAATAACACACATTCACTCATCTCCATTTAAGTTTGAAAATAGCTTGAGTCTGGTGTCTTATCTAGTTCAAAGCAACATCTATTGATAAGTTCTGATCCAAGCTTGAAGAATCTATTGAACATCCCTCATTCATTCATTGGTATCTTGTTGAATCTATGATTTTGTACTAGCNNTTACCGGTACTTATATTCTGCATCAAACACTTCTGTATCCATTTACATTATTCCATAAGGCTACCTGGTTCAGTTTTCATAACCAAAGTCGCTTCGCATCTTTTGAAATCTCCTCCGTCTTATAGCAAGAATTTTCCTACCGAATTGGGTTTTCATTGCAATTTCCCTCACATTATTTCTAAACATCTCTGTGTTATGCATCCATTTGAGTTTGAAAACAGAAGTCGGCCAAATCCCGTTTGTACTGTAAATCGTCTTGTAGTTGTTCTTGTGCTTTGATACCACTTTCTTTAGGATTTCGTAGAAGCTATCATCCATAGAGTATCCAGGAGATCTGTGATGCAAATCCATAGGGAGGACGAAGCTCTTGTAGTCTCTCTCTCCTGCAGAAAGGCAGAAATCAACACCATAAAGGTGCCAGCCATTACAGACTAATGGATCGAACATTATTTCTTTGAACATCTCTCTCCTGACTCCTATCATAACTTCATCAACAGTTTGAACCTCAGTCAGAGTTTTCGACCGAATTGTACCAGCTGGAGAAGGCGGTTCTCCGTGTGTCATCGATGTTATGACACCGTC
This sequence comes from Mesotoga sp. UBA5825, assembly GCF_002432955.1. Taxonomy (NCBI): domain Bacteria; kingdom Thermotogati; phylum Thermotogota; class Thermotogae; order Kosmotogales; family Kosmotogaceae; genus Mesotoga; species Mesotoga sp. UBA5825. The sequence continues at coordinate 1,805 of NZ_DJHG01000110.1, forward strand.
CTCGTTTAGCCTACCTGCAGCACCTATCACGGAGTAAGATGGGACCACGCATAACAGATCATTTAATCTGGAAAATGAAAAATCACTTCCAAAAGCAAGATCTTGATGAACAAATAGCAGGTAATCACCTTTCGCTCCATAACTTCCATGATTCAAGGCTACCGCAGCAGACGAGAACCTTCCTTCAGTATTGTCTACAAGTACCAATTCGTAATTATCACGAGCTGCAGGAAGACTCCTGACTAGATAAGAATCCAGGATTCGCTTGTCGTTAAAGACGCAAATAACACTTATCAAGATTCATCACTTAGTGTTATAGTTCCTATTGTAAAAGTCTAGATATTCTCCCGAGATAACGCTATCAACCCATGCTCTGTTGTTCAAATACCAGTCTATTGTCATCTCTATTCCTTCATCGAACATGACTGAAGGTTTCCATCCCAGCTCCTGAATTACCTTAGTAGGATCTATGCCGTATCTTCTGTCGTGGCCCAGTCTGTCGGTAACATTTTTTATGAGTGATTCGTTAATTTTACTGTCACCAGTCTTTTCACTGAGTATCTCTATTATCCTCTTGACTATATAGATGTTCTCCCTCTCGTTATGTCCGCCTATATTATAGACTTCTCCGGACTCACCGTTATCGAACACCATATCGATCGCCCTGCAGTGGTCTTCTACGTACAGCCAGTCTCTTATCTGTCTTCCGTCTCCATATACCGGAAGAGGTTTATGGTTTAGCGCGTTGTTTATGATCAGAGGTATCAGCTTCTCTGGGAATTGGTAAGGACCGTAGTTGTTCGAGCATCTTGTTATGTTTATCGGCATACCATAAGTATCGTGATAGGCCTTGACTATAAGATCTGCCGAAGCCTTCGAAGCAGAATATGGACTGTGTGGG
>NZ_DJHG01000023.1:0-1885 GCF_002432955.1 Mesotoga sp. UBA5825
GATCGAACTCAAGAGACTGAACGGAGGCTTTGGAACTAGAATCGATTCCTGGATAAGGAGAGAGATCTTCGAAGATGGGTCGAGATACCTCTTTCCAGATGGTTTCGATCCCGAATTGAAAGAGGACGGTTCGCTAGCAATCGAGAGGAACGGTGTCGAAGTCGCGAGGATGCCCCGGGGCGGCCATTACTTCGACAGGAGTAACTTCCCCCTTGCCCAGGCCGAGAGCAAAGAGGAGATCTCGGCTCTTGTTCTGCCAAAACTGACTGACGAGGAAATAGAGTTCCTGAAAGGACAGCTCTCGGGAATACGTGAGTCAACAGACTGCGCCGTAATCGGGGCTTTCGGGGGAAACTTCTTCGAGGCGGGCCATTTAATGTTCGGGTACCAGGAGTTCATGGAGAGACTGATTACCGACCGGTCTCTTATGGAGTTCTTTCTCGACCGGCTCCTCGAAACCTATATTGTAGATCTGGAAAAGTATCTCTCTAACGTGGGAGACGATATAGATATTATCCAGATTGGCGACGATTACGGCACCCAGGAAAACACGGCGATATCGCCCCGGATTTTCAGATCTGTCTTCAAGCCCAGACTGAAAGACCTGTGTGACTTCATTCACAGGAAGAAACCCGATCTTTTCATCTTTCTTCATTCCTGTGGGTCAGTCTATACCTTCATACCAGATTTCATAAAAGTCGGTGTTCAGATCCTGAACCCGGTTCAGACCAACGCGAAGAATATGGAGCCGGAAAGGCTGAAGAAGGAATTCGGAAGAGATATCGTCTTCTGGGGAGGAGGATGTGACACACAGCACGTCCTGCCTTTCGGAACACTCAAGGATCTTGAGGACGATATTCGCCGGCGCATCGACATTTTCTCTCCGGGCGGAGGCTTTGTCTTTGCTCCTATCCACAACATTCAGGCCGAAGTATCACCCGGGAAGATCTTCAGANNNTCAGACTTTTCGAATGCGCATACGAATATGGTTCTCGATAATTCCCGCTGAAGAATCTGCTCTTCTTCTGAACCTGAGGTATTGTATTACGACCGAAAATTCCTGCCGGCCCTGAAGAAGGCGGCGATGTTCTCATGAGGAGTCTCCAGTGGAATATCACAGCCGGAACTCAAAATGAAGTTAGGTACGTTCTTCATTTTCTCTAGAAGGTTTGCAGTTTCTCTTTCGACCTCCTCTCCGTTTGACTGAAGGAAGACCTTAACCGGATCTATGTTGCCTATAAGAAAAACATCTTCGGGAATTCTCTCCGCCGCATCCTTCAGGTCCACCATGCTGTCAAGGCTCAGTCCGTAGGCGCCGCTTGCACCCATAGGTTCTACTATGTGTTCCGTGTCTCCGCAGATGTGATAAATTAAAGGGTTTGAAAGTTCCGATCTGAGCTTTTCAAAATATGGAAGCGCGAAACGTTTGAACTGTCTCTTGGATAAGAGCACCGCCGTCGGTTCAAGCACGGCTATCATGTCCGCGCCGTGGTCGATTAGCGCTTTCGAGTATTCACCTACAACCCTTGCACAGAAGTCTATTGCGCTCTCCGCAAAATCCGGCTCTTCTATCAGTTTCATACAGAGGTCTGTAACCCCAATCAGTTCTCCTGCAAGGCTAAGTGGACCGATAACGTAGCTGCCCTTCATTCCCGGCAGTTTTCTCGCCATCTTATCTGTAACTTCTGTGAAGATCCTCATTCTGCCGGATACTCCGCTCCAGGAGTTTTCGACAGAGGCCAGCTCGTCCTGTCCCTTTATTGGATGTTCCTTAACGTAGGGATTGCCATCCTCCGGGAAACCGATCTCCAGTCCCAACGCCTCGGCTTCGACTGTCAGGTCCATCATGAAGAAGATCCCGTCGGGCTGAAACTCCTCCATAAGC
>NZ_DJHG01000023.1:1922-33243 GCF_002432955.1 Mesotoga sp. UBA5825
TTGAAAGCCATTCTTTATCCCTCCCTCAAGGCAAGATTCTCAACGAAGATCTCGTTGAAATCCTTTCTCCCAGATAGTTCTACATAATGTATCTCACCGCTGAGACGTTCCGCTCTCTCTCGAATCCCGCTATCGAGAACTGCCAGAACTGCACCCAGACCGGCCGCATTGCCTACGGGTGAAACTCTTTCGACCGGCACATTGGGAAGCATGCCTATTCGCAGGGCATTTTTGGGATCGATGTAGTTTCCGAAGGCTCCGGCAAGCAGAATCCGGTCTATATCTTGCTTCTCGATGCCGGCCCGGTCCATCAAGACGGATACTCCTGCTCGAATGGCTGCTTTTGCAAGCTGTACTTCACGAATGTCTCGCCTGGTTATCCGCACTTTTCCCACCGGGCCGTCAAGCTCTAAGTGTTCTCCTTTGATTCGTCCCGATTCGCTGACTACACCCGCATCCATCATTACGGCAATCGCGTCTATCAATCCCGAACCACAGATTCCAGAGGCCTTCGACCCATTCACTGTACTGAATCCGATACCTTCTCCATTCAACCACACATGATCCACCGCTCCCGGTCTGGCAATAGTTCCCTGGCTTATGTTGCCTCCTTCGAATGCCGGACCTGCCGCGGTAGAGCAAGCGAAGATTCTGTCGCCGCTTTTGAGGGCCATCTCCCCGTTGGTTCCGATATCCACAAGGAGAACGTTGCCGGAATCTTCGACAAATCCAGACGAGAGAATGTCGGCCGTGATATCCGAGCCCACATAGGCTGAGATTCCGGGCATTATGTAGATTTTCGAATTTGGAATGGACTCTTCTAGGTCAAGTTCCCGTGACTCGAACACTTTTCCTCCTGTGAATGTCGGTATGAAAGGCGAGGAGGCGATTCTCTCGGGGCTTATTCCGAGAAGGATGTGGATCATCGTCGTGTTTCCCACTATCGAAGTATCGTAGATCCTTTCCTTCGATACTTCCCCTTCTTTGCAGAGATCGTCGATCAGCTTGTTCAGTGTTGTCAAGACTGCAGTTCTCAGCTCATCGATTCCTTCGTCTCTCTTGATTGCGTAGTCAATCCTGGAAATGACATCCTGGCCATATGCAGACTGGGGATTGGAAGCAGATCGAACCGCAACGATCTCTCCCGACTTAAGATCTGCCAGGTAAACTGCGAGGGTTGTCGTGCCTATGTCGATTGCGACACCGAAGATGCCTCTTTCGTTCGAGAAAGGTAGTATGTCTATTACTTCGCTTCCGTACAAGACTGCCCTGCCTCTGTAATCCAGCTCCCTTATGACATGGGGAAGCCTTCTCAGAAGACTAAGTCTGTCAATCCCCGGTCTTTCGGTAACGAGAGCACTCATAAGCCTTGAATAATCTGAAGCCTGGTCATCAATATCCGGCCTACAAAGAGAAAACTCTTCGACTCTAACCTGTGGAGATATCTCTCTTATCGAGGCCTTCGGAAGAGGCGGTTTGGAAACTGCGGAATTCAGAGCCGGGTCCTCCGTCTTGACTCTGACATCGGTCATGACTTTGAACTGGCAGCTCAGCCTGTATCCGGCCGCAATCTCGTCTCGTGTCAGAAGTCTTGACTCGGTAAGGGTGAGCGGGAAGGCCTCGCTTCCTTCAGCCAAAAGCGCCTTGCACTTTCCACAGTTTCCCTTTCCTCCACATACGGCATTCACCTGCTGCGATTCCCTTCTCAAAACATCAAGCAGAATCTCGCCTCTCTTTGCCGTTACTGTTCTTTGCGAAGGCAGGAATGTGACCTTATACACAGCTTCTTTCATTACTTAACCTCTCTCCTCATCGGTATCCTCGATCTTATCTAACCTATCCATTCACTCGAGAGCGACACCACAGCAGGCTCCTTTTGGGCAGCGGTCTTTCCGAACGGACAATGGTAAACTGAGAACTGATTTCTTCTGCTCCAACCTCACACAGCAACTCCTAGCCTCAACCAGACTGATTTTGAAGACTGATCCACTCTATTCAAGGGAGTCCCTCAGCTTCCGATCATACGGTGCGCTTCTGTAATGACAGTTAGCCCTTCTGCAAACCATGCAGCTCCTGTAATCCTTCTCGGACTGAAATGCAATTCCCGAAATTGACTTCGTCGGAATCATGAGAAGAGACTCATTCAGTTCGACCCCAATTTCTTCCTTCACATTTCCAATCAAGGAAAACAATTCCTTCTGCTGCTGCAGAGCCCAGATCTCCGCATCTCCCGAACCTGGAGACATCCATACGAGGTTTTCTATCAGGTTATTCCTGGAAATCTCGCTTCTTAGGAACCCGGCTGCCTCATGTAGTATGTGTTCCAGCAAACTATCCCAGAGAAAGATTTTGAGAAAATCTGTACGATCGAGCGGGTACTCGTAAAGTTCTCGTCCGGAAGTTATGACGAACGGGAAGACTCTGCCGACCGAATGGAGTTTTTTCGACAGGAGACGGCTCTCGAAGCGAACACCTTCTATCGTAACTTCGTCGTTGTTAACGCAGTCGACAAAGCAGGTCCTGTAGATCGCTTTTGGGTTTGCAGTCTCACGAGCATTCTCTACGAGCTCTCTGAAAGTCGTCTCTTCCTCAGAACCGGCTCTGATCCGCAGGCTTTCTACAAGCGAAGCCGCATCTATATCGAAAGGTATGCCTTTCAAAACTGAGATGTTTTTCTCGCATTCTGCCATGAACGTACCTAATCGGAGGTCGATTCGACGTATCTAGCGAGAGTTGAATTCATTTCCGGCCTCCAGCATCGCAAGGTAGTTTTTAACCGGGATGTAGTTGGCGACGGTGTTGCCCGTGCCTAAAGCATACCCGCCTCCCGGAGCGCATTGTTCGAGAGTCTCGAGCGTTCGATCCCTAACTTGCTCGACGGAGGCGTGACATAGAAAATCAACATCTATTCCTCCGAGGATCGAGATTCTCTTGCCCCATCTTCTTTTCACTTCTGGAACAGGCATTATCTGGTCTTCAAAGGAGTGTTTTGCATCGACTCCGGCTTCTATTATATCGTCCATTACAGTGGTCAAGTTGCCGCAACTGTGAAGGACAAAGGGTTTACCGTTTGCATGTACCACGCTGGCTATCTCTTTGTACCACGGGAAGACCAGTCTTCTGAGATGTCTCGGAGAGAAGATGGTCGATGTCTTGTATCCGAGATCGTCTCCAAAACAGTAGGCGCCTACACATTCCATAGAAGAGATTATCTTTGCGGCTCCGACCAGAACATTGCCGATCTTTTCGTTAAGAGTGTTGACCAGCTCGGGATCCTCGTAAACGGCCATGGAGAGATTCTCAACACCCATCAGGAAGCTGGAGTGCTCAAATGGCCCGCCGGAAGCCCCTCCAACTACTTTCATTCCTTCGGGAAGGTGCTCACCCAGCTTACGGAAAAGGTCGAAATCGACAGCTTCATCTGCCTTCGGCCAGTCCGCTTCCTGGAGGTCTTTTAGGGTCTTAATGGGGCCGCCCTTTTCATTCATCCACTTCCTGCTTTCTCTGCGGTATGTTGCCGTGTCATCACCATGAATGTAATCGGGAGTGGGAAAGCGGGGAGCCTGATAGAAGGGAACGTAGTCATATCCCAGTTCATCGTAGAAACCGACCAGCTGGTCGAAGTACCTGTCGGGATCTTCTTCTACTTCGGCAAGTTTGTAGCCCATCACTTCTTCCATTATTTCATCGTCCGCAAAGAGTTCAAAGAACGGAACTCTGCAAGGTTCTCCATTACGCCTGAAGACGTCCTGGATCACTGAGAAATCGGGTGCCGGTTTCAACTGAATCCCCCCCATTTTTTCCAAAGGCTCAAAACTTCGGAAGCTCCGATCAGATTCAAGTGAATCGAGTATTCATCAAAAGCATTCTAGCATCAATCCATATCTCAAATAAAGCCTCGACGAATGCGTGCCTGCAGTTGCGGAAGAAATAAAGGCTCGAAACAAGGCCTGAAAATCGGACCTGTCGGTACTGTTATAATCATCATGAGACGTTATCTGAGTTCAGGCATTCAACACTCTTCAAGACTCGAGGTGAAGCTAGTTGAGACTTATTACTAAGAAGATGTTTCTCGAGTACGATTACTGCCCTGTAAGGGGATGGATCGAGAGGAATGAACCTCGGGATTTCACGCCGACAATCGCAGAAGATTTCAGGATGAAAGAGGGTCTAGATGTCGGCAGAAGGGCGAGGAGTCTATTTCCTGAAGGTATTCTGATAGAGGAACTGGATCCCTTTGAGGCCTCCTTCGCAACCGAGCGGATTATCGGAGACAGGCAGTCCGTAACACTGTTTGAACCCGCTTTCATTAGCGGCGATTTCGTCTCAAGGGCGGACGTTTTGAGAAAAGGGGCAGATGGACTGGATGTCTTCGAGGTCAAATCCAGCCTTGCAGGTTCATCGAACACAAAGGACTACATAAGAGATCTCTCTTACACAGTTTCAGTTATAGAAAGCTCGGGTTACAGAGTCAAGAAAGCATGTTTGATCATGGTCTCTAGAATGTATCGCAAGGGTGACGATGACAGGAAGCTCTTTGAGATCATAGACGTAACGGATGAGGTCTCGGAGCAGAAAATCGAGATAACGGCCAAACTCGAACTTGCATCAGTTATCTTGACTTCAACATTGATCCCTTCCGGCTCATTGGGGTACAAATGCAGAGACTGCGAGCATCTTCGAAGATGCTTCGGTCTGGACAGGAGACTCAGTATCTTTGAGCTTCCCAGATTGGGTGCCGATAAGACAGATGCTTTGATCGAAAAGGGATACTTCTATCTAGAAGAGCTTCCGCGAGAGATACTTGGTGACAAACCCCTTCTGCAAAGGGTCTTTCGTGGAGCTAAGACAGGAGGGATAGTGGTTGACGAACCCGAAGAGCTTCGAGAAAAGCTGAATAGTATGGAGTATCCGATAGGTTATCTCGATTTCGAGACTGCAGCTTCAGTTATTCCCCTGTATGATGGCCTGGCTCCCTACGAGGGGATCCCGTATCAATATTCACTGCACATTAGAAGGGAGGCCTTTGGGACTCCGGAACACAGGGAGTTTCTCTTCGGCAATCCTTCGAGAGATGAAAGCCTCCTGCTCGCCGAAAGGCTGGTTGAGGACCTCAAGGACTGTACAACACTCATGGCGCACCATGCTTCCGTTGAGAGAAATATTCTGAGATGGCTGTCCAATAGATACAGAGATTATCCAGAGCTTTCAGAGCAGCTCGTCTCCTTCTCGGAGATATTTGTAGATTCGGAACTGCTTGTGAAAGACCATATATATCATCCCGACCTCGGTGGGAGCTTCTCGATCAAAAGGCTTCTTCCTGCACTTGTGGAAGGGATTGGTTATGAGGGACTGTTCATCCATAACGGTGACGATGCCAGGTATGTTTTCGTGAATATGGCTCTGGGAAATTACAGAGAGCCCGAGGTAGAGAGAATAAGAAGAGATATGCTGGAGTACTGCAAGATGGATACACTGGCGATGGTGGAGATTCACAAGTTTCTCTGCGATCTTTCATGAGAATGAGGATACTGTTGATACAAATGTGAATCGTCAGCATACGACTTAATCGAATTCTTTTCGAAGTAGAATAGTTTGGTCATCAAATTAGGTTATTATGAATTATGCACACTTTAGGCATCGAGAGGATGTGACGACATAGAAATCTTCAAGATAAAGAATCATGAGACATCGCTTCCCCTTATTCAAGGAGGAATGGCCGTAGGGATTTCTCTGGACAACCTGGCCGCTACCGTCGCTTCTGAAGGTGGAATAGGGGTTATTGGAACGGCAGGTATCGGTATGACGGTTGACGGTTACAGAAAGAACTTCAGGCAGGCAAGCATAGATGGCCTCAAGAATACCATAAGAAGGGCAAGGGAGAAGACAAAAGGGGTTTTGGGAGTAAACATTATGGTAGCCCTCACAAACTACGCAGAGATGGTGGAAACGGCCGTGAAGGAGAAGATAGACGTGATCATCTCCGGCGCGGGACTGCCTCTTGATCTTCCCTCTTATCTCTATGATGGATCGGAAACGGCTATAATTCCAGTGGTCTCATCTCTGAAGTCAGCGACCGTAATATTCAAGAGATGGTTTGGCAGGTACAGATACGTCCCCGACGGCTTCGTTGTGGAGGGACCTAAGGCGGGCGGCCACCTCGGATACAGAGTCGAGGAGGTCTTTTCTGAAGAGAGTTCTCTCGAAAAGACGGTACCTGAGATCAGAAGGTTTGTAGATCAGGTGAAACGTGATACTGGAAAAAACATCCCGGTGATAGCTGCAGGAGGGATATTCGATAGAGATGATGTCGAAAAAGTCTTCAAGCTCGGGGCCTCAGCAGTTCAAGTAGGGACGGCCTTTGTGGCCACGGAAGAATGCGATGCAGACTACAGGTTCAAGCAGGCATTCGTGAATGCTTGTCGGGAGGATATAACCATTATCAAGAGTCCTGTGGGAATGCCGGGCAGAGCAATAAAAAACAAGTTTCTGGACGATGTTGAGCAGGGAAAGAAAAAGCCGTTTAAATGCTCATTTCAGTGCATAAAGACATGCAATTACAAAGAAGCGCCATACTGCATTGCAGAGGCGCTCATGAATGCCTGCAAGGGAGATCTGGAAAATGGCTTTGCCTTTACGGGAAGCGAAGGATACAGGATAGAAGGCATTACAACAGTGAAGAAGGTTATAGATAGACTATTCGGTGAAAACAGGCGCTAGCTTTCTTGATGTATCTTAAGAAATCAGCTGTCTGTCTGCACCGCAAATAAATGTGGGGGAGGTCGAAGATGGGAACCCTGGAGAAGATAACGAACGCGATCATCGAAACAATGCCTGCTCAGGCAAAAGCTGCCACTGAAGAGGCTCTAGCGGAAGGCCTCAGCGCAAAGGAAATTCTGGATAGCGCACTTATCCCGGGGATGGATGAAGTCGGCAGGCTATTCAGAGAGGGCGAGTATTTCGTTCCCGAAGTTCTTGTTGCTGCAAAGGCGATGAACCAATGTATGGACCTTATTGAACCTCTTCTTGTCAGCGGAGGGGTCAAGAAGATCGGCAAAGTGATTGCCGGGACTATCGAGGGTGACCTCCATGACATTGGAAAAAACCTAGTGTGTATGATGCTTAAGGGAGCGGGCTTCGAAATAATCGACCTTGGCGTCGATGTGAAGCCCGAAGAGTTCGTTGAGGCAGCCAAAGGTGCGAAGCCGGATATTCTTGTTATTTCCGCCCTGTTAACGACCACAATGCTCAATATGCCCAGAGTGATTGAAGAACTGAAAAAGGCCGGCATTCGAGAAGAAGTAAAGGTGCTCATAGGTGGGGCGCCCGTGAGTCAAGCTTATGCTGAGGAAATTGGAGCGGACGGTTATTCTCCCGACAGTGCCGGAGCCGTCGAACTGGCAAGGATGTTCGTATCTAGGTAAGCTCATTGATTCTTGAAGAGTGTCCGATGGCGATCCGGAATCGCCGAGAAGATCGTTTGCTTAACGCGAAAATCAAAGAATAGGTACTCAATACACGACCAAATGTGCTCAGGGAACCTTTACAAAGTGCAATTTCAAAGACAAGTTGGTATAATACCGATGGTATTCATTTATTCCGATTTTTCATTTTGACGGCTGTAAAGCTGTCTATTTACGGATGGAGGGTTCAGGATGTTGACAGCGCTGATAATAATGTCGGTCGTCACTCTGATTTCCTTTCTCTTCGCAATTGCATCTGTCAGAAGACTTTCTCAGAGTATCAGGAGGAATCAGGAACTCCAGCTCAAAGAAAAGGACCTGGAGAGAGATGTCGCAGAGAGGGATGAAAAACTGGAATGGCTAACTTCTGCTAAAGAGGAGCTTGAAGAGACCTTCAAAGCGATATCATCTGATGTTCTCAATTCCAGTACCGAAAACTTCATTCGACAGGCAAACGACAAGTTCTCGGGATTGCTCAAGCTGCAGAAAGAAGATTGGGGCAGTCAGAAAAGGGATTTCGAGAGTCTCGTGAGTCCGGTGAAAGACAACCTGGAAAAGCTGGAAAGAAATGTGAGGGAATTGGAATCTAAGAGAGAAGGAGCATACAAAGCTCTTGAAGAACAACTGAGGACTCTTACGACAGCAAACACCGATCTTAGGCAGGGCGTTGCGGATTTGAAGGGCGCCTTGAGAAATAGATCAACTCGTGGAAGATGGGGTGAGATTGAGCTTCGTAGAATAGTTGAGCTCAGCGGCATGACCGAACATGTTGATTTTGTGGAACAGGAATCGATTGACAGCGGCAGGCCGGATCTTATTGTAAAACTACCTAACGAGGCTTACATACCGGTAGACGCCAAAGTTCCACTCGACAGTTATCTTGCCGCATTGGAAGAAGAAGACGAGTCGTCGAGAAGCCAGTTCATGAACGTCTACGCAAGGAATGTTCGAGAGACAGTGAATAGACTCGCCAGCAAGAAATACTCTGAATCGTTCAACAGAAATGCCGATTTTGTGGTAATGTTTGTCCCGGTGGAGTCTGCAATAAATGCGGCTTTTCTAACTGACCCGGAACTCTTTGAATATGCTATTGCGAAGAAGGTCCTTATTGCTTCTCCGGTGAATCTCGTTGCGCTGTTGAAGTCTGTAGCCTATGGGTGGCAGCAGTACAGCCTTACCGAAAACGCTGAGAGGCTTGTTCAAGCCTCGAAAGAACTCTATAATAGATTCGGTGTTTTCTTCGCTCATTACAACAGACTGCAGGGCCACCTAAAGAACGCCGTCAGTGCCTACAATGATGGAGTGGGTTCCTTTGAAAGCAGGCTGCTTCCGAAAGTCAGGGAGATCGAAGCTCTTACCGAGACACGCGAAAGGCTTCCCGAAATTGAAGGGATTGCCGAGGAACCGAGATCTTCGGAAAATATGAACTATGATTGATCTCCTGCGCCAAAATACAGAGACTGGACTTGGGAAAGATCGCTTCAGAGGCGGTTGAGAACTTTTTTCGCCGCGATGTGGTCATCAAAGATCAGTCTTTCTGCTTCGGAGCAGAGCTTCTGCCAGCTTCTTTCGGTCTTTCCCGAAATCCATCCGCCAGCCTAATCGAAAGTAGTTGACATATGCTAGACGGAACAAAGAGGGCAGACCAACAATATGGGCACTCGCATCGGCACTTGCAACTCAATCCGCTTCGACTGCACCGTGTATATGCTGGTCCCTGTAAAGGTTGCTATCTGCGCAGTCGTGAATTAACGCTGTAATTTCTACTACAGAGCGATCTGCATTAAGTTTTTCGGCGAGGATAAGCGAGTTGAGTTAGACCACCGTCAGTATTTGATGTGCCCGGATGTCGTAACCGAAGATATTTTCGTCGTTCTTGCAGTTTTTTCGACTATCTCCTCGACTTCATGGAAAATAACAATTTTATCCCTTTCAGGTAAAATCCATGTGATTTCGCTTCTGGTTGCCTGTTCTATCAGTAAGACAATATTATGATACGCGAGAGTGGTTCTGAAAGTCTTTATGCGATAAAATGCGAGAGGGGGGGCAATATCCGGTCTTCCGATGACAGAACTTTGCCGGTTTCTTGATGCTGATTGTGAAGGATTCGGAATGGAGGTACAGATGAACGAACTATTGTGGTTCTTGATGCTTGTAGCGAACTTCAGTTTGATCACAGTTGCTTACAGGTTGTGGGGAAAGACGGGACTGTACGTCTGGGTAGCCATAGCTGCGATAATTGCCAATGTGCAGGTAATAAAGACGGTTTCGCTTTTCTGGATGGCCGCGACTCTGGGAAACATCGTTTATGCGACGTCATTTCTGGCTACGGATATTCTTTCTGAGAATCATGGAAAGAAGGAGGCCAAGAGAGCAGTTTACATCGGTTTTTTCTCTCTGATATCGACTACCGTGATAATGCAAATCGCTCTTGCCTTCGAGCCTCATCACTCTGATTTCTCTCAGGAGCATCTCTCAGCAATATTCGGCCTTCTCCCCAGAATTGCTCTGGCAAGTCTGGCAGCCTACTGGTGTTCTCAGTTACATGATGTCTGGGCATATGATTTCTGGAAGAAGAGGTTTCCTGACAGGAAGCACATCTGGCTCAGAAATAACGCAAGCACGATGGTATCGCAGCTGATCGATACGGCGGTTTTTACTTCGTTAGCCTTTCTAGGAGTTTTTTCGACCGATGTGTGGTGGCAGATATTCTGGTCCACTTACATTCTAAAGTGGGTCGTTGCAGTTCTAGACACTCCATTCATCTATCTAGCCCGAAAACTGAAAGACGAGGGTAAAATCAAGGATCTTGTTCCCTGAGTTTCTTGATGAGAAATCTTCCTCGAGATAGTTTCATGCTGTGCTCTCTTGTGCTTCGAAAGCTCTCGGCCGTCGGTTGATATAATTCATATGAAACAGGAATACTCTTGAGAGAATTGATTGTTGAACTCTCCGGCTGACAAACAGATCAGGAGGTAGACTGTGGACGAGGGCGACAGGAAACTGAATAAGTACGAAATGAAGAGAGACTTCAACAAAACGCCGGAGCCCGACGGTAAAGAGGCCTCTCTTGAATGGGCAAGAGATAGACCGGTGTTTGTTGTTCAGAAACACGCCGCATCGACTCTTCATTATGACTTTCGAATCGAAGTAGACGGAGTTCTGAAGTCGTGGGCCGTTCCCACGGAAGACCATCCCCTCGAGTACGGCGATTTCGAAGGAAATATCCCCGAAGGAGAGTACGGCGGCGGCACGGTCCTTCTATGGGACCGAGGAAGCTACAGAAATCTGAAGGAAGACCCTGAATCGAACCCACTCACAAAACAAATCGAAGATGGTCATATCACAATTTGGCTCGAAGGAGAGAAGCTTAAGGGTGGCTACGCGCTCGTCCGAACGGGAAAAGCGGAGAATGCGCGGTGGCTTCTGGTCAAGATGAACGATAGAGAAGCCGATGCAAGAAGAAACCCAACGTCGACCGAGCCCAATTCAGTCAAGACAGGAAGAAGCCTTGAAGAAATTCGTGATTCCAAAGATTAAGCAACTCATACAGCGAGCTTCAAGATCAGGAGATGAATAAGCCGGATATCATCTTTTCCCTTTCTGGAGCTGCGAGAGTTCATCTTGATGGCGGGAGATCGGGACTATTGTGATCGTGATTGAGTATTGCCGCTATTCGAGGTAGTGTCTTTATTGATCGTATCTGGATTCTTCAGGCCCTTCCTGACTTCCCCAAGCATCTCACTCGTCAATGTTTTCAACTTAAGATGAACAGAAACGGCAGTGCCAACTCCGATAAGAATTGCCGTGACAACAGCATTTGATATCAGCATCATTGTCAAGGTAAGAGTGGAGCACACCAACGCAAGTGCAAGATTTCTTGCTCTCCTCCTTACGGCTCGGAAATGGAGATAGCTGTAGATATACGCACCGAATAGCTTGTGGCCGATCAACCATTGGTACAGCTTCTCTGAGCTTCTCAGATTACAAAACGCTGCCAACAAGAGAAACGGAGTTGTAGGCAGCAATGGAAGTACTATTCCGGTTACGCCAAGAAAAAGGGAACCCGATCCTGCGATTACCAGCAAAACTTGTTTAAGTCTCACAAGTTACCTTTCTTGCTGCTAAATATTTGGCTACTTCCCAACTTCGTCCAGCGAAATTCCCAGAGCCTTCGCAAGCCCCGCTCCATAAGTGGGATCGGCTTTCAGGCAGTTTCCAATATGTCTAATCTTGATTTCTTTTGGCGAGTCTCCCATGTTCCTTGCTGTGTTCTCAAAAAGAACTTGCTGCTGCTCTGGAGTCATAAGATTGAAAAGCTTTCCAGGCTGGGTGTAGTAATCATCGTCATCTTCTCTGAAGTTCCAGTTATCGGCGGCACCCTTTAGCTCTAGAGGGGGTTCTTTGTATTCAGGTTGTTCAGCCCATGCTCCGTAACTATTGGGTTCATAGCCTATCGTGCTTCCTGCATTATCATCTACTCTCATCTGTCCGTCACGATGATAACTATTGAATGGGAACCGTGGCCTGTTAACTGGAATCTGATGATGGTTAACCCCGAGCCTGTAACGCTGGGCGTCACCGTAGGAGAAGAGCCTTCCCTGAAGCATTTTGTCTGGAGAGAAACCTATTCCGGGAACAATACTTGCCGGATTGAAGGCAGCCTGTTCGACATCAAGATAGTAGTTTTCAGGGTTCTTGTTCAGCTCGAAGTACCCAACCTCGGTGAGCGGGAACTCTCCTTTGTACCAGACCTTTGTCAAGTCGAAGGGATTGTAGGGCATTTTATCGGCCTGTTCCAGCGTCATAACCTGAATATACATGGTCCATCTTGGAAAGTCGCCTCTCTCTATGCTCTCGAAGAGATCGCGCTGGTGGCTCTCCCGATCTTTCGCGACTATGGCTTCCGCTTCGGCATCGGTGAGATTCTTGATTCCTTGTTGCGTCTTGAAGTGGAACTTCACCCATATCCTTTCATTGTTGGCGTTTATCATGCTGTAAGTATGGCTTCCGTAGCCGTTCATGTGTCTATACGAAAAGGGAATCCCGCGATCGCTCATTGTTATTGTTACCTGATGAAGAGCTTCGGGAAGTGAAGACCAGAAATCCCAGTTATTCTTCGCGCTCCTCATGTTGGTCTTCGGATCACGTTTAATAGCATGATTCAGATCGGGGAACTTGAGAGGGTCCCTCAAGAAGAAGACTGGCGTGTTATTGCCGACTAAATCCCAGTTGCCTTCCTCTGTATAATATTTCATTGCGAAACCTCTTATATCCCTTTCGGCATCGGCAGCGCCTCTCTCTCCGGCTACCGTGGAGAACCTGACAAACATATCGGTCTTCTTGCCTATCTCTGAGAAGAGCTTGGCTTTGGTATACTTTGTAATGTCGTGGGTCACGGTAAACGTTCCAAAGGCTCCAGAGCCTTTCGCATGCATTCTTCTTTCCGGAATAACCTCTCTGTCGAAATGGGCCAACTTCTCAAGATACCAGACATCTTGCAGCAACATCGGGCCTCTCGGACCGGCAGTCATTGAGTTCTGATTGTCGCCTACGGGCGCTCCAGCTGCCGTGGTCATTTTCTCTTTCTTTGGATCTTTTTCCATAATCTCCTCCAATCTTGATCGTCCGGCAAAAGCGGACATCGTAGGGTTTATTTACGGGGTTGGGGTTCTCAAAAGATCTATAATAAGCCGAGTACACACACATGCATTCATGGCTCACGATTTCATAGAAGCAAACTCTTACTAGAGCAAGTCGGGCTCAGTAGACAAGCCTGTCTTGGAATCTTTACTAGTTTAAATTATTCTAACATTAGATACCGCGGAAACTCGTATTTGCAGCACTCTTAAGCGCAACGCCAGTTCTTGATCACATTGTTTCTCCGCCTTGGATATGCGGCCAGCTTCAAGGCTTTCGGCAATGTAGTTTGTATTCTGATATTATTCTATTGAGGTGATTGAATGTTCACAGTACTCTCGAAAGAGCGAATTTCGCCGGATACCTTTGATATCTGGCTTTCTCATCCCGAGATCTATAAATACGCAAAGCCCGGCCAGTTCCTGATAGTAAGGATAGACGAATACGGTGAGAGAATTCCTCTCACAATTGCGTCAACCGATAAAGGAAGGGTAAGAGTTATTGTGAAGGCCGTGGGCAAGAGTACCTACAAGCTATGCTCTTTGAGCGAGGGCGAGTCAGTTGCGGATATCGTAGGCCCGCTAGGAAATCCCAGCGAGATAGAAAAGCTTGGAACGGTCTGTGTAGTGGGCGGTGGTGTTGGCATTGCACCGTTGTTTCCTATTACCAGGGCACTGAAAGAGGCAGAAAATGAGGTTATAGGAATACTGGGTGCTGCAAAGAAGGAGCAGCTTATAATGCTGAATGAATTCAGACCATTTCTTGACAGGCTGTACATCACGACCGACGACGGTTCCCTTGGTTCAAAAGGAACGGTAACAAATCCTCTTAAGGAAGTTATCAAGGATCACCCACCAGCTTCAATCTGGGCAATAGGGCCCATGGTAATGATGAAGTTTGTCTCGCTTCTAGCCTCCCAGAATGACATACGATGCTGGGTCTCACTCAATCCGATCATGGTAGATGGGACGGGAATGTGCGGAGCCTGCAGAGCAGAAGTGGGGGGCGAGATGAAGTTTGCCTGTGTTCACGGACCGGAATTTGACGGCAGGTTGGTTAACTGGGACGAGCTCATCAAGAGGCAGTATCAGTACCGAGAAGAGGAGCAGATTGCTCTTGAGGAGTACATACGTGAATCGGGTGAGATGAATGCCTGAGAAATTCAAAGTTAAGATGAGAGAATTAGATCCTCTAGAGAGAGTCAACAACTTCGAGGAGGTTGCCCTTGGCTACACCAAAGAGGAGGCAATTGCAGAGGCAAACAGATGTCTCCAGTGCAAGCACAAACCCTGTGTTAGCGGCTGCCCCGTTGGAATAGACATTCCCGGCTTTATCAAAGCACTGAGAGAGGGTAACATCGAGAAGAGCACAAAGATTTTGAAAGATGCCAACAACCTCCCAGCAATCTGCGGAAGAGTCTGCCCTCAGGAGAAGCAGTGCGAAGCAGTTTGCGTTGTGGGCAAGATCCCGGGCAGTGAGCCCGTTGCAATCGGGAGACTGGAGAGATTCGTTGCAGACCAGAATATTTCTCTCGAAACTGCCGTAAAACCGTCCGTAAACAAAAGAGTTGCCGTCATCGGTGCAGGTCCGGCCGGTTTAACGGTCGCAGCCGATCTCGCGAAAGAGGGTTTTTCGGTTACGGTCTTCGAAGCCTTCCATACTGCGGGAGGTGTGCTTGTTTATGGTATCCCCGAGTTCAGGCTTCCCAAAGAGATCGTTGCAAAGGAAGTTGAATTTGTGAAGGGCCTGGGAGTTGAATTCCGTTTCAGTCAGATTGTAGGCCGAACGATTCCATTCGAAGAGATCAAAAACGAATATGATGCAGTTTTCATTGGTATCGGGGCGGGCGCTCCTAGATTCATGGGAATACCGGGATCGAATCACAACAACATATTCTCCTCTTCCGAATACCTCACGAGGACCAACCTTATGAAAGCCTATCTCTTTCCAAGGTACGACACGCCTGTCAAGATAAAGGACAGGGTAGCAGTGATAGGGGCAGGAAATGTCACAATGGATGCGGCAAGGACGGCCAAAAGACTTGGAGCCAAAGAAGTTCATGTGGTCTACAGGAGAAGCGAAGAAGAGATGCCTGCAAGAATAGAAGAGTACCACCATGCCGTTGAAGAGGGGATAGTGTTTCACTGGCTGACCCTTCCCGTTGAGTACGTAGGGGACATAAACAACAACGTCACTGGAATGAAGTGCGTTAAGATGACTTTGGGTGAACCGGATGATTCGGGGAGAAGAAGGCCGATACAAATTGAGGGATCGGAATTCATCATGGAAGTGGATATGGTCATCGAAGCGATCGGGCAGACTCCAAACGCCATTCTGAAAGCCGGTTTCCCAGAGGTGAGACTGAATAGATGGGGCAGTATCGATGCCGATGAAGCCAGCGGCAAAGTCGATGAAGGCATCTACGCCGGCGGAGACATCGTGACCGGTTCCGCTACCGTTATAGAAGCCATGGGAGCAGGAAAGCGTTCTGCGAGAGCAATTAAGGCGTACTTGTTGCGCAAGTGATGTGCTTCATGATACCTGCGACAGATCTTGAATGTAAATAATCACGGAAGACTATAGAGCAAAAAAACGCGAGAAGCCCGTCAATGGTTTTCTGCTCCGAGACTCTACATTTCGGAGACAATTGCCGGCTCCTTTCAATAGAGTTTTTTTGTTCAAAGAATAAATCAACTCTCAAAACCAATCTGATAATCTGAGAATCATGGAATCCTGATACTTCTCTCGATAAAGGAGACTTCTCTTCGCAATGAAAATATGACGAAAAACAGCTTTCGGTGATACAGAGCTTTCATTCTTCTCCCTTTTTGGCGCGTCATATTCTCAAAATTCCTCGTGAGATACGATCATACCCGATCAACCTCCTTTATTCCCAGCTGCTTAATCCGTTCTACCCAAAAGAGTGTTTTCAAATAGACTGTTGAGTTTGCTGGAATAATTTAGGTTCAGAAACTAACTAATTGGCAGGACTGAATTTTGCCAATCTCTGAGAGAAGGTCAGCCGGAGTACCTTCTGAGCTTAGGGAAAGAAATCTTAAGACAATAATGGACGTTGTATTTAGATACCAGCCCATATCAAGAACAAAGATTTCCAATTTGACCGGGATAAGAGAGATATCTTGTGAGCGCTGGCAAGACTTCTTCTGGTCTGGGAAAAAGGCAAGTACTTCTTTCCTTCAATCCCGGGAAAGCCTTTGTCATCTCAGTTGATGTCGGACTCGCAACAACCATAGTCGCCAGAGTCGATCTTTCAGTGAATGTCACAGACAAGTGCGAAATCGGAACATCCGAGAGCCCGGAGAGATTCGCTTGCGAATTAGTGGACTGCATTTCAGATCTTTGCAACAAAGGAAACGAGCTTCCTTCGTATTTGGTGATCTCTGCACCGGGTCTTGTTCGCGGTGATTTGAGAACTGCAATTAATGTTCCCTTGCTCCATTGGACCGACCTCGTACTTGCAGAACTCGTTGAGAGCCGACTTAAGCTGAAAGGGCTAGATTCTCCGGTAATGATCAACAACGATGCAAAACTGAGAGTTCTCGCTGAGGTAGCTCTTAACAGGGACATTCCTGATGATTTTGCGAACATAGTTTACGCTCTTGTTAAGGAAGGAGTCGGAATTGGACTGTTCATCAACGGCAGTATATATGTTGGAAGTAATCATATTGCTGGCGAATTTGGGTACATGTCTATCGATCCAAACGGACCGGAATGTTCATGTGGAAGAAAGGGCTGTTGGCTTACTATGGTTGGCTCGAGAGAACTTGATGATCTCGTTATAAGTGACAGACTGGATGATTACATCGAATCCTTCTCGATCGGTCTCATGAATATCGTAAACGGTCTTGATCCAGATCTGGTTGTAATTAGCGGCGCCCTTGAAGAATACTGGACAGCGTCCTGCCCTTGCTGAAAGCTAGACTGAAAAGCAACTCGTTATTCTATCAGTCCTCGATTGAAGTCATAAAGTCTGCTTTTGATGACAGAGAGGGCCCCATTTTTGGAGGGGCGTTGATGGGTTTGAGGAAGTATCTAGACATAGAAACGGGCGTTTTATAGCCCGAATTTGAAGAGAGGTGATAACAGTTGAAACGTGGAGTAGTGCTCTTGATAGCATTGTGATTTTTACTTACTGGAGCTACAACACTAAGCGGCTCTCCGATCAGCTGGCTCAGCAAGGAGTAAGCGGAGCGGGGAAGAAATCCCTTGGTTGATGAGAGATATTTGGAATAGCTTGATTTCAGGTACTTGACAGGTCGAATCAACTGCCGTGAGAATTGAAAGGTCTTCTGAATGAGACAGGAGGATGCAACGAGTATCCTCCTGTTTTCAATCAATCTCGCGATGAAATTATTCATTAACCTTTTCAAAGGTTAGAAGCTCTTAATGGGCAATTCAACGATTGTTGCCACTGCCGATTCTTCGTTCTTCACGAAGATCGTTCCTCCATGCAACTCGAGTATCCTTCTCGTTATGCTCAGCCCAAGTCCATTTTCGCCGCCGACTCCTTTGATGAATGGTTTGAAAAGCGTGGCCAGTCTTTCTTCTTCGATTCTTTCACCATCGTTTGCGAAGCGGATAACCACGTTCTCTTCTCTTTCATTGACTTCCATTGTGACCTCTATCGTATTTCTTGCATAGCGGATCTGATTGGAAAGAATGTTCTCTATCGCTATTGCCATTTGCTCTTCGTTTATTTGCTCAGTTATATTTCTCAGGTTCAGGTTCCAGTCTATGTCGTCTCTCTGGAAAGAAAAGCGCCCGACGGTATCTTCAATCAGTTCCGAAAGATTGACCTCTTCCGTCTCCAGGTTGTGACGCGACAGATACTCCAGTCTGGTGATAAACAGTAGATCCTTCACTCTCAGATCCATTCTCTGAATCTCTCTGTCAATAACATCTATCGCGCTATTTAGATCCCCACCAGGATAGATGCCATCTTTTATTGCCTGCGCGTAACTCCTGATAACCATTACAGGTGTTTTCAGCTCGTGCGAGATAAACTGGAGCATAGACTGCTGCTCTTTGTCCTGCTCGCTAAGACTCCTTCTCATGTTTTCAATTGAATCGGCAAGCTCTCCGATTTCGTCGCTTCTGTTCAAAGCAATCGGCTTATCCCAGTTTCTCTTGGATATCATTCTTACGTCTTCGGAGAGTCTCTTAAGAGGTTTAGTCATATATCTTGAGAAAACGATGATGACTATAAGACTTACCACTGTCATTATTGCCATCACCAGCAATAGTCTTGAGAGCAACGTCGATGAAAGAGTGTTCTTGTAGGTATCCCACATATAGGAAATCATTGTGACATCTCTTCCCGAAAGTTGACCGGACCGAACGACGTAGAAGAGACTCCTGTTGTTCAACCTGGCTTCATACCTCTCTGACGATGTGTCTTGAACCTCTGCATTAGCTCTTATAGAATCAATCACAGGCAGAATCTCGGGCACTATCGTTCCGCTGATTACAATTCCCTTCGAAGTTGTAGTCGGCGAAGAGACTTTCTCAGTATCTTCCTGTGTCCTGAATCTATGCAGATAATTGTCTATGAGGTCAAACTCTCTGTCGAAAATGACTATATGTCCAACGTCTCTAGCATTTTTAAAGCTGTTCGTGTCAATGTCTTCAAAAGGAATGAATCCTCCCTGTAACTCTATCAGCTTGACTTCCTGGGCGTACTCTATGGTCCTGTACGCCTCGGTGGTGAAGAAGTCTCTTATCGACCATCTAAAGACGATTCCCAAGAGGAGAAACAAAATCGCGAGAACGGTGGCAAACAGTAGCCAAAGCTTGTCAGATAGGCTCCAGGCCCTCATATGTTCACGCTCTTATATCCGAATCCATATACGGTTTCAATCTTGAACTCAGGCATCTTCTTCCTCAGTCTTCTAACCAAATCATCGACCGCTCTATCGCTTCCGTAATGGTCGTAACCCCAGACTTTGTCCAGGATCTGGTCTCTAGAAAAGGGCTTGCCTCTGCCGTTAACGAAAAGAAGAAGCAGATCAAACTCCATTGAAGTGAGTTCGATGGCTCTAGATTCGTCATTTGTCTCTTCAATAACTGTTCTTCTCGCTTCATCGATTTTGTAGGGAGGAATTGTGATTACCCCTTCGGAACGACGGACCCTGTTGAGGATCTTCTTCACCCTTATAACTAGCTCTCTCGGAAGAAAGGGCTTGGGCATATAGTCGTCGCTTCCCATCTCAAGCCCGACTACTCGATCGATGTCTTTGTCTCTTGCAGAGATAAAGATTACCGGTATCACTGAATCTCTCTTTCTGATTTCTCTGAGGAGCTCGAATCCGTCAATTCCGGGAAGCATAATGTCAAGAATCCATATGTCTGGGGTGTCGTCTATTTCGTCGAAAGCGTCGTTTCCGTTTGTGAACGATCTGACTTCCCATCCCTCCTTTTCGAGATAAGAAGTGAGTACATTGTTCAGATTTCTTTCGTCTTCGACCAGATTGATTCTTGTTGCCATGAACTTCACCTCTAGAGTGCCAGCTCTCATTCAATAATAATCGATCACGTCAATAATAACTAACCAGTAGGCCAGACTGCCACTTTTTGTCTCAGTTGGAATTCGGCGGTCCGGCCTTTTTCAAAGAACTTCTTCACCGGAGGAACAAGAAACTACGACTCTATCTTACGGAATGTTTCACGTTCATCATCAGTCGTTTCCAGACCAGCACGCTCCTTTCTGTGTAGCGGATGGGGGGTCACGTTATCTATGTAAGACTGCATTTGCTCGTTCTGCATTGCGTCTCTCGTTTTCTTTTCGAAAGACTTTTCCACGGGTACTGCTTAAAGGTCGATGCTCTTGACTGCTACCACTATTGTCTCTGCGCCGTTGCTCACCCTTGTAATCTGGATAGAAAAGGCAGGTGGTCTGTAGATCTCTTCTTGGCCGGTTGAAAATGAACTGTACTGCTTGTAGACCGGTGTCATGTCGAGCAGCATTACTCTCGATATAGACTCCGAATCCCAGCGGCGGAGTGTATCCTTGAGCTGTTCCGGAGCAATCGTGCGGTTGTCGGTTACGAGGCGAGTTTCAGTTCCCTCAATTTCGCTGACGACAACTCTTTCTATAGATTCCAGTCCCAGTTCCTCTATTTTCTCAATGAGCCCGTTGATGGTCATTTCCGATTTGTTTGAAGATCGTTTTTTCTCGCCTGTGAGAACCATGTTTTCAACTCCTTTAGGGGGTTTATGGTTTAGCTTCAGTAATATTATAGGAAGAAATGTCCGGGAGAATTCGGGAATTCTGTGGGATATAATGGGATTTGTAGATCTGAGTTTTGCCGGCCTAGCAGTAACATTGTTTCGGCCGTACCGTTGCTCTGACTTTCTTAAGGAGGTGTTTTATGAAAGTAACTCTTGTCGCTGTTTTGGTTCTCTTTGCTTCCATTTTGATTGCAGAACCTCTCGGCATAGCGTTTGTCTATGTAGGTTCAGTAGACGACGGAGGCTGGACACAGAAACATGATGAGGGTCGGCAGTATATTGAGAAGGTATTTGGCGATCGGATAGAGACTTCATTCATTGAGAACGTAACCGAAGGCGAACAGGATCTTGAAGTGCTAAGAGGTTTCGCAGAGAGAGAAGTCAAGCTTGTTTTCAGCACAAGCTTCGGTTTCATGGACGATGTTGTAGAAGTTGCGAAGAACTTTCCCGGCACGGTTTTCATGCACTGCTCTGGTTACAAGACGGCAGAGAACCTGGGAACTTATTTCGGGAGAATATACGAACCGGCCTACCTGACAGGGTTGATCGCCGGGGAGATGACAAAGAGCGACTTGATAGGATATGTTGCCACTTTCAAGATTCCCGAAGTAATCAGGGGTATAAATGCGTTCGCAATAGGAGTTTCAAAGGCTAATCCAAATGCGCAAATTCACGTTATTTGGACTGAGACCTGGTTTGATCCCTCTTTAGAAGAGGAGGCGGCCGAGGCCCTCCTGGACCTTGGAGCCGATGTCATCGCCCAGAGCCAGGATTCACCGGCTGCCGTTCAGGCGGCCGGGCAGCGCGGCGTCTACGCTATTGGTTACAACACCGATATGAGCGCCTTCAGTCCAGACACTTTTCTTAGTTCCCCTGTGTGGAATTGGGGCATCTTCTATGAAAGAGTGATAAATGAGTTGATGGACGACAAATGGATCAGCAATCAGTACTGGGGTGGAATCAGTGATGGGGTTGTAGACATAGTAATGAGCGACCTCGTTCCGGAGGCTCTGATGGACCTAGTGAAAAATGAAAGAAAGAGGATAATCGAGAGTGATCACCACCCGTTTGAGGGTCCTTTGATCGATCAAGAAGGAAACACGAGATATTCAAAGGGTGAGACGCCTACAGATGAAGAACTGTTAGCAATGGATTGGTTTGTCAACAATATCGTCGGCAGCCCTAAGTGAGGCTTATTATTGCAGTCTGATGGAGCATTCCTGCTACTCTGGTAAGAGATAAGAGCAGTTATCCGTTAACGGTCCGCCGTCTGAAGATCCGCTGGTCACTCTTGCCAGGAGACGATGATCGCTTTGAAGTGCAAGGGCCCTTAACAGTAGCCCCAAACAGAGACATTTCGCTCAGCCTTACGGGATGATGAAGTAAGGAGTTTGCACGAGTGACTTGGGATGACAGTCTTCTCTCGCATCGCGTCATTCTGAGATGATTCTGCTCAGAATCTCGCTCTTCTCGTGAGCTAACTCTCGATAATGCTCTTTCTCGCTTGACGTTATTCAAGGACTGGTCCATGATCCGGGACGGGCACGAAGGACGGCTCTTCAGAGCTAGATGCTGGAACAATTTCAGCATGGCGGGATGTGACGTTTATTTCAGGCTGGCACTTGCAACTGGTCCGGTCTTGCTCTTGTCGGAGAACNNATAACCGGTTCTTATTCAGCTTTCAACTTTATCCAACGACGGAGTGAAGGAAGAGCCTATTTGTGTTTTCTTAATGGTATCCGTATTTCGAATGTGCTTCCTCCGTCGGCATGGTTTCTGACTGTGATTTCGCCCCCAAGAGAGCCGATTATCTCCCGAGCTATTGAGAGACCCATTCCGCTTCCCGAGCTTTTGTGGGATTCATCTGCTTTGTAGAAGCGTTCGAAGACTCTTTCCTTTTCAGAGTCGGCTATGCCTGAACCGAGATCACTTATCTGAATGAGGGCAAATCCTTCACTCTCGAAGGCGTTTATGGTGACATCGCTGTTTTCTTCAGTGAATTTGATTGCGTTTTCTAGAATTGCCGCGACCGCAACTTTGAGATTGTCTGGGAAAGTTTTCAGAACAACATCATCGCGAGATTCAACGAGAATGCGAACTCCCCTTGACTCTGCAAGAGGACGATGATACTCTTTCAGTTCAGCGAGGAAAACTCCTAGCTCCACATCTTCAGGGGCAATCTCTAACTTCTTTTCGGTCTGCACTCTCGCGAGAAGGAGCAGCTTGTTCACAACGTTCTGCATACTTCTGGTCGCCCCATCAATCATATCGATCTTTTCCATCGATTCTTTCTCCAGCTTTCTCTCCTTGAGCATATCTACGCCCAATCTGAGAATTGTGAGTGGTGTTTTCAGCTCATGAGAGGCATCGGCGGTAAAGCGCTGGAGTCTTTCATAACTCTCTTTCAAAGGAGTCAAAACATATCTTGCGAGAGTCATACCGGCCACCCAGGAGATTACGGCAACCATCAGGACAAGAAGAAGCAGCGAAAACAGAAGGCTCTTCAGCCCATCACTGAGTCCCTCAGTTGATTTTCCGACTCTAAGGAAGAAGACGGGCTGCCCTGCAATCCCTCTTATCTCTCTGGTCAGAACGGTGTACTCGTGCTCGGATTCTCCATAGTCGATTGCCTCCACTCTCGAGGTGCCCTCTGCAATCGGTATGTCACTGATTATTGCTCCTCCAAGCTGCAGTAGGATTTCGCCTGAGGGAGTTATAAACTCAAGAATTTCGTCATCTGCGGTGAAGATGTCGAGATTCCCGGAATAGTTTCTGATCATCCGCTCGACTGCTACTGCAGGAGCCCTGCCTATTCTAGACTCGATTCTGTCGGCAATTCTGTTCAGTCCGATTATTTCGGCTCTTCCTTCAAGTCTTAGAGCAAGCACAAAGATAAGAAGGCTGAGAACGGAGACGAGAGTAACGACGACCAGCGTGAAGAACAGTGTCCATCTCCTCTTTGCCTTCTTGAAAGAAAGCTCTTCACCTGTCACTGATCTCATATCCCATACCTCTGACTGTCTTTATCAGCTTCTTCTTGTGACCACCGTCAATCTTCTTGCGGAGGTTCTTGATATGGCTTCTTATGACATCTGACCATAGTTCGTCGTCTTCGTTCCAAAGATGCTCTTCCAGCTCGCTTTTCGGGACTACCCTGCCGCTGTTAAGCATGAGGTATTCAAGAATCTGGTACTCCTTCTTTCGGAGCGCTATCCTTTCGTTTCCCCTCATCACCGTTTTGAGCGACATATCCAGAGCGAGGTCTCCAACCTTCAGAATGCTTGAAGGAGTTCCGACCGGCTGGCTCCTTCTTAGCAACGACTGAATTCTTACAACTAGTTCGCGGATGTCGAAGGGTTTGGAGAGGTAGTCGTCGGCTCCCAGATAGAAACCCTTTACTTTGTCCTCTATGCCGTCCAAGGCGGTCAACATGAGCACAGGTATCTTGCTCCCAGAACTCCTGATCCCTTCCAGCACCTGCCATCCGTTCAGTTTTGGAAGCAGAATATCGAGAACAATGACATCAAACGGACCGCTGGTAGCCATGTAAAGTCCTTCTTCACCGTCCGCAGCGGTCTCGACAACAAAACCCTCTCTCTCCAGGAACTCCTTGAGGAGTCTTCCCAGGTCACGCTCGTCTTCTACAACCAGAACCTTCATGTGTTTTCCCCCACGAAGAAATAATAACAGCAATAGTGTGAAATATTCGAGAAAGCGATTACAGTTTTCCGTTCAAATCTCTTGAGGCATAGGCTATAATTAGTTGTGAAAGAAGTCACAAATGGAGGGAATGCGGGTGATTATAAGAGTATGCATGGGAAGCGCCTGTCTTATGAAGGGTTCTCCCGAAGTCTCCAAGAGACTGGTAGAGTTAGTGACCGAACACGGTTTGAGTAGATTCACAACAATCAAGGGTTCTCACTGCATGGGGCCTTGTTCTGATGGAGTAGTTGTCGATATCGATGAGAAGATGTTCACGAATATATCAGTGCATAATATAGATGATTTCTTCAAGAAGGAGATACTTCAGCGGGAATAGACGTCATTAAGATTTGCAACGGCAAGAAAGGATATGTCTAAATGTCTTTGAGTGCGGGGAATCTTTCCCGCCAGTCTCTTAGAATACTCAGTCTCTCATAGTCCAGTTCCCAAAGAAGCAATCCCTTCTCGGCTTCAAAAGGTACCTCGTTACCGTCTTGATCGAAGAGGACGGAAAAGGCTTCGTCGTATTCGATGCCGTTGCCGTCGACCCCCGTTCTATTTAGCCCCAGAACAAATGACTGATTCTCGATTGCCCTTGCCTTAAGAAGAGCCTGCCAGTGATTTGCCCGTTTTTCCGGCCAGTTGGCAATCACTATCATGACCTCTGCAGGCAAGTTAGCCCTGAAGAGCTCAGGAAAACGAAGGTCATAGCAGATATTCAGAGAGAACTGTATCTCTTTCATCGCGAAAGAGAGATTGGAATCACCGGGGGTGTAAACTGTATTCTCTCCTCCGTATGAAAAAAGCTTTCTCTTTCGATATATCAAAGGTTCCGAGCCCGAAGCGAGAAAAGCGGCGCAGTTGTAGAATTTCGATTCTCTTTTGTCTATGAAACCGTAGACAGCTGGAATACCCCAGTAATCTACCTGCTTCTTGAAGAAATCACACGCATCTTTCACATAGGCTCTCTCTGCGTTACGAGTGAACCCGCTCAAGGTAGCTTCAGGAAAGACAATCAGCTCGACCCCGGCCGCCGAGGCCCCTGCGAAAAGTCTTTCGATTATCTTCATGTTGATCTCCGGAGACTCCCAGACGATGTTGAGAGGAACGCCGCCTATTCTCATCTATTCTCCTCCAGTGCAAGATCTATTATCCTCGAAAGGACCCTAGCCGAGACTTCCGCCTCTACTGCAGGTCTGTCTTCTCCCGGACCTATCTGTTCGGGAATGCAAGGTATATGTACAAATCCGGAGGGTATGTTTATGCCTTTCTTCGTCAGAAAATCCATACACCTGTAAAAGAGATAGTTGCAGACAAATGCGCCTGCCGAGAAGGATTTTTCGACGGGAAGGCCCTCAGCCTTCAGCTTCGAGACAATCCGGTCGACCGGAAGCTTCGAGAAATATGCGTCGGGAGAGACAGATATAATCTTCTCCCCTGTCGCAATGAATCCGTTGTTGTCTGGAGTCGCCGATTCCTTCCAGTTGATCGCAACCTTCTCCGGAGTGATGAGAGATCTCCCGGCCGCCTGGCCGACCATAATCAACGCCTCCGGGACGCCGTCCAGTAAACGCTGCCTCAGTCGAGAAAAGGCGTCGCCGAAGATCGTTGGAAGGCTCATGAGCTCGATGTCTTCTCTCATATCTGCGAGAAGCTGCACGACTATCTGTGATGCATTTATTCTACTTCCTCCAAAGGGATCGAAGTGGGTCACTAGTATCATCTCTTACACCTCTCATTCCCTATAATTCTAGCATCACATGGAAGTCGAGAAGGAAAAGCCGCCATTCTGGTAAAATGATTCTGAAAGGGGTGATCTAGTTGAAGAAGCTGAAGCTTGAGGATCTTTACAAATACTCCACTGTGGGTGATCTTCACATCTTTCCCGACGGGGAAAACTTTGTCTTTGTAAGAAAGACGATAGACAAGAAGGAGAACCGGTACGAAAGCAACATTTGGTCGGGCAACATGAAAAATGGGAAAATCCGTCAGCTGACCCGGGGCGGGAAGGACGGTTCCCCCGCCGTCAGTCCAGACGGCAAGAGCATTCTCTTTGTCTCGAGAAGAGACAAGGACGCGAAAGGATCCGGGCTTTATCTTCTGCCCCTTGAGGGCGGGGAAAGCAGACTGGTGAAGACTCTCAAAGGAGGATTTTCCTCTGTTTCGTGGATCGATTCGGAGACGATTCTCTTCATAACGAAGCATGCGCCCGGGGAAGATCCCGAGAAGATGGAAGAAGACGATCCGCCAGAGAAGAAGGTTTACGAGATAGACAAAATACCATTTGTCTCTAACGGTGTTGGATTCACGGAGAACAGAGTAGGCCGTCTGTATAAGATGAAACTCGAAAACGGAAAGATGGAACCGGTTGAAGCCGTTGGAGGCGATATCGAAAACATTGTTGTATCTCCCGAGAGAAAGAGAGTCGCGGTGATGACGACCGAAGATATGGAGAAGAGGCCGATATGGAGCAGTCTCTACATCCTCGATTTGCAGAACGGATTGGCGAAGAGAATCGGAGACGAGAGCCTCTCATTCTATCACTGCCAGTGGTCGAGCGAACGCGAGCTATTCNNGTGGTCAGGCGAACGCGAGCTATTCGCTGTCGCAACCGACTTTGAAAAAGGCTTCCCGACCAATCCCTTCATTGTCCATGTAGATCTGGAATCTCTTACGCTTAATATAGTTGCCAGAGAGTTGGACCTGTACTTGGGCAACAGCCTGAACAGCGATGTGAGGGGTGTGTCGCCGAACACTTCCATGAAGGTTATGGAAGGTAAGCTGTTTTCACTGGTAACTGCGGGATCTCAAATAAAGCTGATTTCTATGGATAAAGAGGGAAAGGTAGAGGAAATCGCTGTCTCTTTGGGGAGCATTGACTGCTTCGATATCACAGGCGAAGTGCTTCTCCTTTCTGAGATGACGACGATCGAGCCGCTTGAGATCTACTCTTTTGTCAAAGGCAAGAGGAAGAAGCTCACAAACTTCAACTCATGGATGAAAGGTCTTAAGCTGTCGAAACCTGAAAGCTTCGAAGTGGAGGCCTCCGACGGGCAGGAGATCGAAGGCTGGATAATGAAGCCCGTAGACTTTGAGGAAGGCAAGAAGTACCCGGCAGTCGTGGAGATCCACGGAGGTCCTAAGACGGCATACGGCGGCGGATATGTACATGAATTCCAGACTCTAGCCTCTGAAGGGTACGCAGTTATTTACTGCAACCCGAGGGGAAGCGCCGGTTACGGAACCGACTTCGCCGACATAAGGGGTCACTACGGGGAAAGGGATTTTGAAGACATAATGGAGATCGTCGAGTACGTCATAAACGAATATGATTTCGTTGACGAGGATAGGCTTGGAGTCACCGGAGGTTCTTACGGCGGCTTTATGACAAACTGGATTGTAGGACATACGGACGCCTTCAAGGCTGCCGTCTCTCAGAGGTCTATCTCGAGCTGGATTTCCTTCTTCGGCACCACAGATATCGGATACTTCTTTGCAAGCGACCAGACCGGCGGCGATTTCTTCGACAACCTCGAGGGTTATCTCAGACAGTCTCCTCTGATGTCGGCGCCCAACGTCGTCACTCCGATTCTTTTCATTCACTCCCTTGAAGACTACAGATGCTGGGTCCCCGAAGCGATGCAGTTCTTCACGGCGTTAAGGTATCTCGGAAAAGAGGCCAAAATGGTGCTCTTCCCTAAGGAGAACCACGAGCTTTCCAGAGGAGGCCTCCCCGTACACAGGGAAAAGCGTTTGAGGGCAATACTGGAATGGTTCGATTCCCACCTGAAGATATGAGTCGTTGATGGAAAACAAAAACGCAGGAAACATACATGTAAGGTTCGCCACAATCGATGACAACGAAAGGCTCCTCAAGATAGAGCAAGAATCGGCTCAGGAGGGGAATATCTGGCTCGTCGCTTTCAGAAAAGACTTCTTTGAAAGACTGAAGTACTTTGAAGAGGGCTTTATTATGATTGCCGAAGACGCATACGACATTATCGGATGCATCGGTGTTGGAATCGACAGATTGATAGTCAATGGGGAAATCAAGAAAGCAATATATCTCTTCGGACTGCGCACCAATCCGAAATACAGGCTCAAGGTCGCCCGCTGGCTTAGATCGATCATCCAGGAACTGCAGAATCTCCTTGGCCCCACGGATTTCGATTTCGGATATGCGTCGGTCAAGGCCGACAACGTTGCCTCGAAGAAGATCTTGGAACACATGGGTTTCTCGACTACGGCTACACTGGACTTCTTCGCCTGTCCGGTGAGGAAGACCTCCCGGGAGAAGTCGGTTTTTGTGGAAAGGGAGGTAGACCTCGAAACAATATTGGACCTGTACAGACCTCTCGAGAAGGATCGTGACTTCCTCCTTCAGGGTACGAAGGCCTTTGAGTCTATGGTTGCAGAGAAAAGATTGAGGTTGTTCAAGACGGAAGGGGCGTCCGCCCTGGTTCTCGACACGAGCGGCGAGCAGGATTTCGGAATTACGCGACTTTCAAAGGGATTGAGGGCATTCCAGCTTCTGGCTCAGAGAACTCTTTCGCCGCTGGTAAGGATTCCGAGGATGAATGAGCGATTGAGGTCCTGGGACGTTCTTCTCTTTGACTGGGGCGATATCCGAAGCGCCAGAAGGACCGTAAGAAAGATTCACAGATGCGCCTGGGAAGAGGGTATAACGCTGATCAACTTTTCGAGGGACAGAAGCCTTGGGAGCATGAAGGATGCGTTGGGTCTACTCAGTTTCAGGATTCCCTTTGAGATAATGATCTATGAGAAGAACGGCATAAACAGAGGAAGCAGACCTATAATCAGAACTCCGACGATATAGCTGGAAAATTCTGTTCCGCGATGAACTGAAGGCTTTACAAATCAAATGCCGGGTCGAAAAAGTCAGACCCGGCATTAATGTCTATGGATGCGGCGCCTTCACTACCAGAACGCGCATCGGCTCCTCTCCGGTATTGATTATTCCGTGCGGGATCATTTTCGGACTGTCTATGATGTCGTCTTTCGTTACCTCGTACTTCTCTTCGCCGACAGTGATTATTCCCTTTCCGGCTAGAACTAGAATGAATACATCTACCGGAGTCTTGTGCTCGGCTAACTCGTTTCCCCTTTTAATATCTATAATGACTGCCTGTGCAGTCTCTTTGTCGTAGATAATCCGACCCTTGAGACCTGACTTGTCAAGCACGACTTTCCCTTTTTCTATTGAGCTTTTCCGCATCTCCATCACCTCGCTTTTGATCTAGTATTATCTTAGCCGAAATTTGGCTTCTGAGCGGTAACATATGTTACCCTCTTACAGTGCCTTGCTCAGGAATAAGGACAGCGCAAGTAATCCAAGAACGACCAGCCAGCCAATTATCGTCACCTTGACGGCTTTACCTGCCTTGTTCGCCTCCCACCATGAGCGCGGTCCTATCCCTTGAAGCCTAAATGTGATTATCGAGGCGAGGTTTATGCAGACAATGTTGACGAAGAAAAGGAGTATCGCCCTGGCCAAAACGCCGATCAAGTGAGTAGAGAATCTTCTCGCTGTTTTCGGCTAGCGCGAGTATCTTCGTTTGCCACAACTTTTCTGAGGTCTTGACTGTCCAGTATCCGATGACTGATTTCTCTTCCAGCATTTCTCTGAGATTTTCTTCGGGATCTTATCCCGTGAAGACTTCGATCAATCTTTCGGCTATCTAATCACCATCCCGTATGGAGAACTGTGGCATAATTGATTTGCTTGCTAAGAATATATTACACCGTTCGATCATAGAGACAGTTATATCGGTTAGGGAGGGTGAAGTGATCTATCTTCTGCTGGCGATTCTATCCAGTTCTTCGATAGCTATGGTTTTCAAGGTGACCGAGGGAAAGAGCTACAACAGACTTGCGGTTACTACCTACAATTACTTAAGTGCCTTTCTTATAGCTCTTGTCATGATTGTGATAGAACGGCCTGCTCTAGGTCCGGGTGGAGGTTCTTTGAACGAAGTAATAGTAAAGGGGAGTGAAGTCTTCAGCCTTACCAGCAGCGCCGTCTGGGGCTTATCGCTGGGGCCGGTAGCGGGGCTTTTCTTCTTTCTTTCGTTCCTCTTCTATCAGAAGAGCGTTAAAGAGAGCGGGGCAAGTCTTTCCGGTGCTTTCGGCAAACTGGGAATTCTAATCCCAATGCTTTTGTCGCTTCTGGTGTGGAAGGAATACCCTGAAGCTATCCAGTGGGTCGGGATATCTCTCGCGATATTCTCAATAATTCTTGTAAACAACCCATTCGGATCAACCAGAAGAAACTTCAAACCTGCTCTAATTATGTTGTTTATTACTGGAGGACTTGCCGAATTCATGAATAAGCTCTTCCAGAACTACACCGTGGGCGGTTACAAAAGCATCTTTCTCTTCAGCGTCTTTGCCAGCGCCTTCATAATAAGCGCGATCTTTCTAAAGAAGTCTGGAAAACCGGCAATGAAAAGAGAAGCTTTTGTAGGGCTGATTGTGGGGCTTCCCAATCTCTTTTCTTCGTTCTTCCTCATAATGGCCCTTGAGGAAATAAAGGGTTCGGTGGTTTTCCCCATATACAGTGCCGGCAGCGTAGTCATGATAAGTTTGGGGAGTCTGTTGATCTTCGGCGAAAAGCTCAAAAAGCTTGAGATGATTTCCTTGGGAATGGTGCTGGTCTCCCTGATTATAATAAACATATGATATCTCTTTGGATTAATACAACGTCGAGGTAGTATTGAGACAATATCAGTCAATGGAGGTGCGTCCCGTGTTACACAGAATTGGAAGAGACAAAGTAGTGTACGATATGTCGCCTGAACACAAGCCCGTTCTGGAGGTGAGCCCGGGTGATACGGTAATTGTGGAGACGGAGGATTGCTTCTGCCATAAGATCGTTTCAGAGTCTCAGACCGTTGGGGGAGACTTCGACTTTACTCATGTAAATCCGGCCACCGGGCCCATCGCAGTGAAGGGAGCGACGCCGGGTGACACGATAGTAGTCAGTATAGAGAGCATAGAGCTGGACGATCAGGGAGTCGTCGAGACCTGCCCTGCCTGGGGACCGGTCAAAAATGTTTCAAAGAGCTGTGTTACCGAGATAGTGAAGATTCAGGGCAATTACGCGTCGTTCATGGGAGAGCAAATTGAGATAAAGCCGATGATAGGCGTTATCGGCAATTCACCTGCAGATAAGTCGATTCCCTGTACAACTCCGGGAAGGCACGGAGGAAATCTCGATACCCGGGATATAGTAGCAGGGTCGAGAGTAT
>NZ_DJHG01000023.1:33293-46224 GCF_002432955.1 Mesotoga sp. UBA5825
ATGGGAGACGGAGAAGTCGGCGGATCCGGAATCGAAATAAGAGCCAATGTGAAGCTAACGGTGGATATAGATAAGATGCCCGTCGACAGTCCCACGGTCGAAAACGAGGAGGCCTTCTATCTTCTCTTCAGTGCGAAGACACTGGAAGAAGCAAGCCATGGAGCAGTTAAGAGAGCTATTGAATTCATCTCCGACTGGAAGTCTATTCCCAGAGAGAAGGCTTACATGCTTACGAGTGTCTGCTGTGATTTGATGATAAGTCAAGTGGTAAATCCTCTGGTAACCGTAAGGGTGAGAGTCCCAAAAGTGATTCTCTAGTGAGTACTCTGAACAGATTTGTGCTCTCTTTCAGAAAGCTTTTACCCTTTCTGGGAATCGCATTATTCAGTGTTTCGGTATTCGTTCTAGTCAGCGAGTTGAGACGATACACACTAAGCGACATCTTCGCAAAGGTCGGGGAGATTCCCGCTTCAAGGTTCGTTTTGGCTATCTTTTTGACCTTTCTTACTTATCTCAACCTCACCTTTTACGACCTGATCGCCTCCAGAAGAGCAGGAGCAAAATTGAAGATCAGCTCGACGGCTCTTGCTTCGTTCGTTGGATACACTTTCAGCAAGAATATCGGTTTCACGTTTCTTTCGGGCACAAGCGTCCGCTTCAGGTTATATGGGAAGTGGGGCATCTCAGGAGGGAAGATTCTCGCAATAATAATCCTCAACTATCTAACTTTTTGGCTTGGTTTCTTCGCTCTTTCAGGGATACTATTCACAGTATGGCCCCCGGTTCTTCAGAAAGCCGTAACGGTGCCCTTCGGATCGCTCAAGGTCATCGGAGTAGTCTGTGTCGGTTTGTATGTGCTTTACTTTCTTCTTGTGAGTCTCAGGCAGCGTCCGTTCAGAATCAAGGGTAGGAGCTTCACTCTTCCAGGAAGGTCTTTCACTCTAGTTCAGACCGGAATATCGGTTTTTGACTGGCTGCTATCTGCCGGCGTGCTATTCATGCTTCTACCCGCTGGAACCGGTTATTTCGAGGTGCTTGGCGTCTTCCTCCTTTCACAGTTCGCCGGCCTTTCGAGTCAGGTACCGGGTGGCTTGGGAGTCTTCGAAGCACTCACGATTGTCATTCTCTCCCCCGCCTATCAGGCAGATGCTCTGATGGCCACGCTCATTCTCTACAGGATAGTTTTTTACATCGCTCCTTTCTTGATAGCCTTGGTTGTCTTCGGAGTGAATGAGTTTCTCTTTACAGGTTTTAAAAAAACGGAGTGAGTAAGTTGCCTGCCGCTGATTTCTCTCATAGCATTTCCGAAAGCTTTTCGACGAGTTTCTCGATGGTAGAGTTCTTCTCCAGAAGACTCTCTCCATGTTCTAAAAGCGAGGCCGTGACGACTCTGCTAGATCTGTCGATGCAGACTTCTCCCTTTTCACAAGGAACGTGATCGATCGCAAGCCTTTCAACTACATTCACTCTCTCACTTGTGTTTCCGGAAGCCGTGATTACTAGGTTTTCGGCAATGCCCTTCAGAGATCTTTCGATCAGAAAGACCCCTTCTCCGATCGCGCCCATAGGCTTCTTCTTGATGAAACAGCCGGCAAGAAGTTTTTGTAGCCCGTTGTTCACTCTGAACTGATCCTCTTCGTCCACGAAGGTTGATAGATTCTTGAGTACACCATTTCCACCAGGAATGACAAGCAGGTCGAACTCATCTTCAGTGATTGTTTCTATATTTTTCGCCGGGCGGTTCAGAATTCTGGCCGATTCTATGAGCTGATTCCTCTTCTGATCAAGTTCTGCCGACTTCCTCGTGTGATGATTGAATACCTCGTATTGATCCTTGTCAAGGGAAACACAGATGATCTCTGCTCCCGCTCTTTCCAGAGCAAGAAAGGTCAGTATCGCTTCATCGATTGCCGTTCCGTCTTCTGCTCCGCATCCGGAGAGCACCACACCACTCTTCAAAACATCACCTCTATTCCTATGCCTGCAAGAAACTTTGACCAGTTTCAGCTGGAAAAACTCAATGGATTCTAGCATCTTTGTCACCGGTTACAAAACGATACGTGCTTGCTACCATTCTATTGACATTGGAGTGGGAATGTAGGATATTGGTATCGAAATATGCTTTTAGAAATGGGGTGTTTCTATCAGAATAGGATTGATTCATTATAGGGCCGGTTTGATGGACGGCGTCTCTCTGGAAATGGAGAAGTGGAAGAAAGTACTTACCGGAATGGGACATGAGGTGGATATTGTCGCCGGGAATGCTGCCCCGGGAGTAGATGTAATTATTCCCGAGATCGAGTACAACGACGAGGCAAATGAGAAGCTGAATTTGAAGCTCTACGGCCATGAACCGGCTACCGAAAGGGAGATTCGTGAGGAGCTTTCAATACGGACCTCTCAGATTCTCGGCAGTTTCAGATACGCTCTTTCTGGATACGATCTTGTGATTCCAAACAATATCTGGTCTCTCGGGTGGTCAATACCTTCGGGGTTGGCTTTGCACGACTTTGCTGAGGAGAGCGGAAAGTCCTTCATCTCCCACAATCACGATTTCTGGTGGGACCGCCCTTACTACAGAAGCCCATACGGAAGTGTCATGGAATTACTGAATAACAACTTCCCGCCGGATCTTGAGAACGTGAGGAACTTGGCAATAAACTCGATCTCCGCTTCAGACCTATTGGCAAGGAGAGGCATTCGGGCCACGGTCGTGCCGAATGTTATGGACTTTCGCTGTATGAGCTGGGTGTCGGAAGAGAACAATCGGAAATTTAGAAGCGCAGCCGGGATAGACGATGGAGACATCGTATTTCTACAGGCGACAAGGATAACAGAGAGAAAGGCGGTTGAGACAGCAATAAGGCTCACGGCCGAGTTTAGAAAGATTGCAGAGGGTTTTGTCGGAAAGAAGTTGTACAGCAATAAGGTTTTCACCGGAAGGACGGTTCTTGTCTTGACCGGGTTGACGGAGAAACAGTCTTTGAATTACAGAAATAAGCTGGATAGTCTCGCTTCAAGGTTGGGTGTTGAAGTAATCGATATCTCTTCTCTGACATCATCGATTCAGCAGTCATTCTTCGAATCGTATAGTATCGCAGATATCGTGGTATATCCAACCGTTTATGAAGGCTGGGGTAATCAGCTTTTAGAAGCCCTTTTCGCCAGAAAACCGATTGCCCTCTTTAGATACAGTGTCTTCAAGAGCGATATTCAGGACAGTGGAATCTCCTTTGTGGATCTAGGCGATCAGTACAGCTATATAGAAGGACTGGTTGAAGTTCCAGAACTCAATCTAAAGAGAGCGAGCGAGGATACGCTCGGACTTCTCTTCGATCCGGAGAGATACAGGGAAGTAACAGAAAGCAATTTCGAGCTAGGAAGCCGGAAATTCAGCTTTGAAACACTGAGCACGATTATTCGAGAACTTGTAGAGGAGCCACTCTGATCCAAGAGCCGGGTCTCTGATCAAACACGGAACTATTACCCACCGAAACAGGCTACTTTCTCGAGTTTGTATTCTGTCTTGCCAAGGCCGATCTTCTCAGCGTGTTCAAGTTGATAACTCCATGTGATACCGGGGTGGGCCCTTTCGAAAGGATCGTATCCCAGCTTTGCTACTACAAGATCTATGCATGCCTTGTCCAGTGCAACGGGATCTCTACTGGCGACTATTCCAATATCATCAACCACCGGGGGCCTGTTTATGTGCCAGCAATCGCAATCGGGTGATACATTGTTGATGAAGGAGATGTAAAGGGCCTTCTTACCCTTCGTAGCGGCGAGAGCGTATTCGGCGATCTTCTTGCTCAGCGATTCGGGGGTTCCTCCAGGTCCGGCCGTCATCGCGCCATAGTTGCACATAGCGATGCATTGACCGCAGCCAATGCAGAGCTCATAGTCAATTCTTGCGACTCTCTCAACGGTGATTGCTCCTGTTGGGCAGTTCCTTTCGCACATTCTGCAGGCCACACATCTTGACTCTCTAACAACGGGCTTAGATTCGGAGTGCTGTTCCATCTTTCCCGCTCTTGAGGCTGCTCCCATTCCGATATTCTTAAGAGCTCCCCCAAATCCCGTCTGTTCATGTCCTTTGAAATGACTTGCGACTACCAGGGAGTCAGCCAGAGCGATTGCCGATGCTATTTTCGCCTTCTTTATGTACTCGCCGTCAATCTCCACTTCAATCTCGTCTGAACCTCTCAAGCCATCTGCAATTACAACTGGAGCACCCACAGATTCCATCGTGAAGCCGTTCAGTGAAGCGGTTTTCATATGGTCTACAGCATTGGATCTGCTGCCCTTATAAAGGGTGTTGGCATCTGTCAAAAAAGGCACGGCTCCCAGTTCCTTGATCCGATCCGTTATAACCTTCAGAAAGTTTGGACGGATGTATGCGAGATTTCCGTACTCTCCAAAGTGGAGCTTAACGGCAACCAGCCTGTTCTTTTCCACCACTTCTTCAAGTTTCGCTCTCTTTAGAAGAGCCTCAACCTTTTTCAGGAGCCCCATCTGCGGAGTAGTATCGATATCCGTGAAATAGACTGTGCTCATATATCTCTCCTCCCTTATAGGAAAAACCTCTGTGGAAGCCCAAAACTTCGGGCCGGGTCCATGATCCCCTTCACTTTCCTCTATCCCGGGCTAACTATCCGACTAATCAATATAACATGACTGAAGCTACTCAAAGCAAAAACGATGCATCAAAAGAGGAGTTTGCAACTGAACTCAGGGAGGTGAAGAAGACCACCTCTGATTCTTCCGGCAATATCCAACCTGCATCTCCCTCCATATTAACTGCTCTAGAATAAACGTTGATCCAAAGCTCCGCGAACCCTGGAAGGTCGCTTTTATTTCCAACACGTTGAAAGCCGATCACTATCAAGGACGAAATGTTTCAACCTACATTCTCAATGGTATCATATCAATAATCGACCGCCTCTTTGGGGGGCTGGAGAAGCTGAAAAGACTAGAGGCCGGGAAGCAGCCATTCATAACCCGAATCTTTTTGAAAGCATCGGAAAGACTGATGCCTTTCAGCATAACCTTTCCATAGTTGGCAATTCTTGCGTTTCTTTCTATCACAGTTCTTTTCGGATTGAGGGTTACTTCATTGAGATTTGAAACAAATATCGACAATCTTGCCTCGGACTCCGAGGGAGTCATAAGGGAGAATGAACTGGCCGCCAGAGAGTTCTCTGTCTGGGAGCCGCTGTACCTTGCGCTTCTAAGAAACATGGATGATCCCGCCTCATGGCGGAAACTCTCCGAGACAATCTCGACCATAAGACAAATTCCAAATGTTTCGAGGGCTCTGAGCCCTCTTGATACAACCTATATCACTCTTCAGGGTCTGGCCATAAGGACAGTTCCGGTTACGACCAGGTTCCACTTACGGTCGAGGAAGTCAAGGCTTTCAGGAAGTTGCTCGAAAAGAGTTTTGATAGCTACTTCGCGGCAAGCTCAAAAGGCGACGCCGCCCTCGTGAAACTGTATGTACTAGGCGGACTGGGCAGCAGGGGAAAAACGGCTATTCAGGGAATTCAGAAGACACTCGATTCACAGTGTGGCGCGGACAGATTTAGATTGACGGGCGAACTATTTCTGGGTTATTCAGTTGACAACACTGTCATTGCAGATGTTCTCCTGCTGTTTCCGATAGCCATAGTCATTGCCTTTCTCGTGACTTTTCTCACTTTCAGGAGTGTTGCGGTGTTCTAACACCGGCAATCACAGTGCTCTCAAGTGTGACGGTGACTCTCGGACTAATGGCAGTGACGGATACTCCACTCACTATTGTGAGTGCAGTTCTTCCAATTCTTTTGATAGCCATGGGCTGCCCCGACAGTATTCACATATTCAGCTGGTACAGAGTGGAGATCTTGAGGGGCTCGGTAAAGAGGGAGGCGATAATGCAGACGATGAAATCAATGATTCTGCCGGTTGTGATGACCTCGCTAACCACAGCGGGGGGGTTGGTTCTCTCGCCTTCTCAAGCGTGATTCTAATGCATGAATTCGGTTATTTCAGCGTATTCGGGATTCTCTACGCTATGATATTCTCACTCTTAGCCGTCCTTGCGCTTATTAAAGTCTTGCCAACTACTAGGTTTGTGATTGCCACCTAAAGAGGACTCAAGGAGCCGCTCATAGAAAGGTTGCTCCACAGACTCTCTCTTTCAGTATCCAGACACAGAAAACCGGTGACATATCTGTCAATTCTGGCGGTAGTTGTGCGCGTTTGGAATTGCTAACTTGCAGTTCAAGTCGAATCTTTCGGAATATTTCAGGAAGGGGAACGAAGTCTCAAAGGAAGTAGAGGCCTTTGAGGAAAGGTATGGTGGCTGCTCCTTCCTCCTGAAAGTCGTTGATTCAAACCAGCCGGGCGGTGTACTGACACCGGCCTTCATAGATACTCTGAATGATCTGGAAAGTTCCCTGGAGGGCTTTAATATTCTCTCGAAGACCTCAACTTTTGCAAATCTGATTGAGAGCTTCTATTCTGGCCTGCCGACTCAAGTGCAACCGAACCTTCTTAGAGGTATGATTGCGGGGACCGTTATCAGGGCTCCGTTAGTCAAGACTCGTCAAGAGCAGCAATTCACACCTACATAAGAAATACCAACGCAAGAGACATCTCCCGAACTCTTGTCCGCGTTGAGAACGGCCTTAGGGAAATACTTCCAGCGGAATTCACCGTCACCCTTAAGTGCACACCCCCGTATTATTCAGCTTCACATGGAGAGTTTCTCCAGAAGCCAGGCGATCAGTCTCGCATTCTCGGTTCTGGTCGTATGGTCGCTTGTATCGCTCATGTTTTCTTCTCTCCTGGTGGGATCAATGGCCATGCTACCCTTTTCTTTGCCGTTACGTTCAGTCTGGGGACCATGGGTATTCTAGGGGGCTCGCTTGATGCGGCAACTGTTCTCGTGGCTAGCATTTCAGTGGGAGTCTGAATAGATTATGCGATCCACTTCATCGAAAGAGTAATATCAGATCTCAAGATGGGGCTGCGTCTTCAGGAGGTTTCTAGCAAAGCTTCAAGAACCGGGGGCCATGCGTTGCCGGTGAATGCGGCGACTCTGATTTCGGGATTGCAGTTCTCGCTTTTTCGAGATTTCTAACCTTTCGGTATTTGGTTTGCTAACGATTTTTAATATGGCGATCAGTTCTATGTCCACACTTGTAATAATACCGGCGATTCTTAGCTCTAGCAGACTTGAATCAAAGTTGACAGAGAAGCTTTCGAGAAAAACAAAGTGATACGTCCTCAGGTTACTTCGGCCAGCACTACGCCCAGAGTTTTCTATAGAGTTTCTTAAGCTCCAATATACAGTCTGCAATCGTTTTGTCGTCTCCGCTCTTTCCTGCTGTTTCAAGCTTGAATCCAACTTCAGACAGCTCTTCAACGCCGTACATTCTTCCGGAGCCCTTGAGGCTGTGTCCGTCTCTGGAGATGGAGTCGAAGTTTCTTCTTTCCAAAGCGTTCTGAATCTCGTCAATGGTTTTGTGGATGTGTTCCCCATATTCTTCGAACATCGCCGAGGCCTCTTCGAACGACAAGCCCATATCCTTAGCGAAGAGAGAGATGCTGTCTTGCGTATGCTTGGCCTTGTAAGATCTTGCCTGTTCTCCATCTCTCTTTTTGCCGGTCTTGCCATAGATGCCAAGATGATAGCGAACTACCTCGAGAAGATCAGACTGACTCACGGGCTTACCCAGGAAGCCGTCACAACCGGCTTCTATGGTTTTCTCCTCATCTCCCTGCATGGTATGGGCAGTCAGAGCTACTATAGGAATCTTGTAGCCCTCTTCTCTCAATACCTTTGTGGCTTCGTATCCATCCATGATCGGCATCTGCATATCCATCAGAACGAGATTGTACTTGTTGTTCCGTATCATCTCAACAGCATTTTTGCCATTGCTTGCCAGATCGACCGAATATCCTGCTTTCTCCAGCACTTCCTTTATCAACAACTGGTTGGCCTCGTTGTCTTCGGTCAGCAGAATCCTGTACTTCTCACTGCCTGCTTTCGGAGCGAGTTCGAAGTAGTTGCCTATACTTTTCATCAGCTCCTCTTCTCTTACCGGCTTCTGGATAACTTCATCTACTCTGTCGCCGAACTGGACTTCGTCTTTGGCAGCATCCGTGATTGCGATAATTGAAGCGTCGTAGATACCATCAAGGGCAGTAAGGGCCTCGCTAGCTTTTTTTGGAGTGTCTACGATCGCAAGTGATGCGCCGAGATCCTTAACCGCTCTGGAGAGATTTGTAAGGTTCTTGACGGGTTGATAATGAATGCCGTTTCTCGTTAGCATGGAGCCGACAATAATCAAGAAATCGTCATCGTCAGATGCGAGAATGACCTTTCCGGCCATAGGGATTTCGGCTCTCTCCTTTTGTTTTGGAGCTTCTTTAGAAACCTGC
Organism: Mesotoga sp. UBA5825; assembly: GCF_002432955.1. Classification (NCBI taxonomy): domain Bacteria; kingdom Thermotogati; phylum Thermotogota; class Thermotogae; order Kosmotogales; family Kosmotogaceae; genus Mesotoga; species Mesotoga sp. UBA5825. The sequence goes on from NZ_DJHG01000023.1 coordinate 41,721, forward strand.
GAAGGTATTCTGACGGTCACTTTAGATCCTTCCCCAACCTTACTCTCGAATCTGATCGTTCCCCCCATGAGCTCAACTATCTTCTTGGTTATTGCAAGACCTAGACCCGTTCCACCAAACTTTCTGGACATGGTTCCGTCTGCCTGAATGAATGGCTCAAATATCTCTTCCAGCTCGTCCCTGGAGACCCCGAAGCCTGTATCCTGAACGGTATATATGAGATACTTTCCATCATAATCAAGCAGTATCGAGACGTATCCCTTCTCGGTAAACTTCAGTCCGTTGGAAATCAGATTGGTCAGGATTTGCCTCATCCTGAACTCGTCACCATCTACATACTCCGGGACTCTTTCCGTTACGCTGTTTGCAAAATGCAGACCCTTAGAATAGGCCATCGGCAGGTAAGTTTCAGTAAGCTCATTGACAAGTTTCGATGGGCTGTAAGGGGAGATCATGAGGTCGAAACGGGCCGCTTCAATTTTGGAGAGATCAAGCACATCGTTGATAAGGCTTAGAAGGTGTTCACCGCTTCTATAGATAGTCTTAAGGTATTTCATCTTTTCGAGGTTCGTCTCGTCGTTCATAAGAAGCTCGGCGAACCCAAGGATAGCGTTCATTGGAGTCCGCATCTCGTGTGACATGTTCGCCAAAAACTCCGATTTCATCTTACTTGCCTGCTGGGCCTCTTTAGATACTTTTCTCAGGAGCTCGTTGGAATTCTTCAATCTGTCCAGTGTCCTCTCTATGAAGACCATGGTGTTGTTGAGTTCAGAGGCTATCTCGCCAAGCTCGTCATTCGAATTGATTTTGACTCTGGAAAACGACCCCTTCTTTATCGACTCAAATCCCTTCAGCAATTCCGAAAGGGCTTTGGATATATGAGCGTTTAGCGAGAATGAAAGTACGAAGGAAAAACCGAAGACACCCAGGACAACGATGCTGATAATCGGAAGCAGTCTGTTTCTTAGCTTGACGAGGAGGCCCTGTGATTGCAGCACATAGATATCTGCGCCCCCAATTGAGACCTTGTCCACAATGAACAGAGAACCAGACGAGAAGAAAGAGAAAGTCGGTCTGGGTTCTCTGACAGTGAAAGGTGTCTCTTCCGACCACTTCTCCTCATCCAGAACAGTCCTCACATATAATCCTGAGTCCGAGAACTCTCTCGGAATAACAAAGTAATCGCCGATTAGCAGGAAGGCAATCCCATCCTGTCCGATAAACGACGAAAGACTCTCGATATCGTTGTTGTCGAAGATAATCCCTGCAAGGTACGGAACTTCATTGCTGACTACTGTAGAGAAGTACACGAGCTGCCTTTCAAGCATCTTAAATCCGTTTCCCGACCTTTCGATCTTATCAATCTCTTCGTCGGAAAGAGCCGACCTGTTAAGAATTATCTCTCTCTCATCACCGAGTTGAACGAGAATGTCATACCCACTTTCTAGGACATGCTCGAGAGCGTAACGATCGACAAAGAGTTTCAGATCTCTGCGCAGATCTATGAACCACTGAAAGACAGACTGTTTCTTTTCGGTTAGATAGCTCTTGTACTCATCGGTTGCTGTTTGGATGAAAGTGATCGCCAGCAACGTTACAAGCAAAGTTAGCACCGCAAGAACGAAGAGCAGGAACTGTAGTGAGATCTTTCTGCTAAGCTTTCTCATTTACTTTCTCCGCTCTATTCTCTGAATGCGATCGTCTAACTACATCATTAGTCAACGTTGAACTCCCATTTGAAGGTTGCTCTACTTCCGTTCAGAACAACCGAATAGTAAACTGACGTATCGAGATAACTCGAAAGAGCAACTACTAGTCTATTTGAATCTATCAGAATAAATGGATCATACCTTGCAGTTTGAACAAGAAACCCTTCCCCAATTACATAAAGATCTGCCCAAATCCCGTTCACAGGTTCGCCACGTTTGCATTTCCCTGTCACAGTAACATTTAGAAACGATACTTCCGAAGAGTTCTCCGGCAGCTCAAAAAACAAGAGCCCCACTAGATCATCGATCGGGATGCCCAGTTCCGAGACGGCTTCATAGGGAATTGCAGTAACGGTTGCGGAGCTGCCGCCTTCCATCTCAAAGCCCTTAGAATCCGCACTATGGCAGCTGCCCTTGAGGCTCTCAATCGTTTCGATATTCACAGCGAGACCAACCGCTACAAGAGCAATGAACAGAACCAAGAGAAGTCTCAAAACCTCACCTACCCTATCTCACTAAGGAAGAACTACCTTGGTGCCATTATAGTACGTGAAGGCTGGATATCGAAAAAACAGAAGCTCTCAAACCTGAGCATCGAAGTTGAGACCCGATTTGCTTTTCGGAATATTGCAGTTTCTTATTGCTAAAGCGCAAGGCTATTCTTTGGGGCCAATCAATGAATTGAGAAATCCAACAAGCTCTTCGATTCCCACTCCGCTTGCTTCCCTCTCAATAATCTCGGTGGGAGTAAGCGATAGCCCATAGTAATCCCTGTTTGTTTCGGTGTCCTGGCGTACAATCGAACCGCCCAGTGATACACCGGCGAAGATGCCGTTACTAACTGAATAAGAGTAAATGGCAGCTTCTAGTTTGTAATCAGTATCTGCAGAGAGGGTCTTGCCCGTAGGCCCGGCCGAAATCGAGGCGCTTCCGCCAAGGGTAACGTTATTGCTTAGAAAACCTTCAATGCCCTTCTCGTTCATAATGACAAGCACCAGACCGCTCTTTTGAACGCCGGCCTGAAATCCGTAGCTTATACCGTACAGCTTGAGAAACAACGGTCCATACCAGCGGCCATCTTCTCCTCTCTTGAGCAGAAAACCCTCTCCGAACTGCCCGCCGAATCCAAGCGCGGCTTTCACCATCTCAGGGTAAATCACTATTCCGCTAGACTTACTCATCAACTCAGCAAAAGATCCACTGTCTTCCGTTTCCGAAAGCTCTTGAAGAATACTTAGGGCACTTCGAATCCTTTCTTTGGGCAAGCTTGCTCCGAATGCCATTAAAGAAGCCATAAGAATCACCACCACGAAAAGCCTTTTCAAGTCAATCCCCTTCCGAAGTATCGAGTCTACTTCACTCTTAGAAAAACCTCCTGCCTTTCCTGACCGAAGGTTACGCTAGACAATCTAAACTCTCCTTTTGAAGATATTCTTGGAACATCGGCGTTGTTGACAACAACGTTCTGATACTGGAAGTACGGCAAGTCCTGAACTATTGGGAAGAAACTTCCCTTCGAGTCGGTCACGCCATATAGAAATCGCAAGGCATCGAGTACCTCTGATTTGATCACTGCAACCGTAACGTAGCCTCCCTTAACTTCACTTTGAGGGAAGTCCTTTGAGAAGATCTCTCTCCCTTCCCCGTCGTAAACGGCAATAGTAAGCTGAGGTTTTCCTGAAACGTCTAGCTTGACCTTTCTGAAATCGATCTCACTCTCCTCAATTCCCGAAAGAGCAAGAATCTCTTCCCGAGAAAGCGATATTTGCTCTTCGGGCTGGACTGTCTTCTCTCCGCAAGAGGATACAAGAAGCATCGTCAGTGAAGTTAAGATTAGAAAGGTGACAATAAGGCTTTTGCGTATATTTTTCTTCATACTACCTCCCTCATCTTATCAGAACAGTCAGTGATCAAAAAGTCGCAGACTTCCCTGACCTTGAGGAGCAAATTCTGATCGTTCAGCGTCCAGAGTGAAATTTTGGTTCCGCCTTCACGTACCTTCCGCAACATGGAGAGGCCCTTTTCCAGTCCCAAATATTCGAAGAGATCTTTATTGAGATTTACTGAGTAGGGCTTGTACTTCTTTATGACGCCCGCCAGATACTCTTCGCCGCCGACTTGGCGGATCTCTTTATCTATTATAGGTGCAATCATTGGATTGCCGAAGAACTCCTCGGTGAATGCAAGCAAACAATCATGATGAAAAGAGGAGAACATTGTTCTCTCAACCGCATCAAACCTCTTGATAATCTTTATTACTTGAGGGACGGCTTCAACGGCCTTGATTTCGACATCAATAAATGTCTCTTCGGGGAGCTCTTTGTAAACCGTTTCGAGAGTAGTTAGAGAATCAAATCCAATCAGGTCCATCTTGTCCAGTTCGTCCAGTGTCGTTTCAGATAGCTTGACATCCAATCCCATAGTTCTCTTGAGATCGGGATCGTGATTCAAGATCACTGCGCCGTCCTTCGTAAGCCTTACGTCGAGCTCAATGCCATGTGCGCCAAAGGACAGACCCTCCTCAAAAGACTTCAGCGTATTCTCGTATCTGCCCTTCCCCATACCCCTATGAGCTAAAACCAACATCAGAATCGCCTCCAAAAACGGCATATAGCGTTGCTGAATTCATTCTACTTTGTTAGCCCAACTCAGTCAAGGCATTCGAAGGCAAGAACACGCCAGTCTGCTGACGCAATCCAGTCAGGCTTCGCCTGGCCAGTCACACCTAAGGCGAGACTGGCCTTTGCGAAGCAAACACTGGCCACCAAAGGTGACTGGCTTCTCAAGAGCCGCTG